>JANMCB010000060.1:0-1990 GCA_031360805.1 Rhodoferax sp. | reverse complement strand
GCCATGGTGATCACCGCCGAATATGTGAACACGCGCAAGCAGTTTGGCGTCACCATTGGCAGCTTCCAGTCGCTGCGCCACCGTGCTGCCGACATGAAAATGCAGCTCGAACTGGCCCGCTCCATGAGCTACTACGCGTCGCTCAAACTCAACAGCCCCGCGCCCGAACGCCGCGCCGCCATGGCACGCGCCAAATACCAGCTTGGCAATTCCATGCGGTTTGTGGGCCAACAGGCAATTCAGCTGCACGGCGGCAATGGCGTGACTGACGAATACCCGATCAGCCACTATTTCAAGCGCCTGACGCAGCTTGAGATGACGTTTGGCGACACGCTGCACCATTTGGGCGAAGTGTCTGACCGGATGCAGGATACGGCGGGCGTTTTTGCTTGATTCGCCGCTCTGTTTCAATCCTTAGTCAGCGCAGAAATACCGGATTCAAACGTGGGCGAGCCGACGAGGCAGGGGTAGATAGCTACGCTAATGTCCCCCGCAGCGGCCTCGGGCCGACTGCTCCTCCTTTACTTCGCTTCGCCATCCACCCCAACCTCATCGGCTGTGACGCTGGGTTAATAGGTTGACGGGTTGCAGAAGTCAAGCAGCCAAGGCGTGCCCTCAGCGTCGATTTGGATCGGGTCGGCAGGGCACTCAGCGCAGCGGCGTAAAGGAGGAGCTGTCGGCCCTAGGCCGACGCGGGGGACAGCCGCTGCGCTGAGTGCCCTGTTGGCCTGATCCCACCCCGAACTAATTTGCTACATAATAAATAGCAAACTATCTATATAATACGAGAGCTGTAGGTCTTTTTTACCGACAATTCGATGGAAATCCGTGTTTTCAAGTCAAAAAATTAACCTACAAATTAATTTTTTACCCGAAAACGTCAAATCAGCAAGCGTGACGACTTGGGCACGTGCGCCATCAAAAACTCCATCTGGTCCGCCAGAATTCGGCGGTTGCGCAGAATAAAGTCTTCCCACAAGCTGGGCACGTACGGTGCGTAAAGAAGCGGCATGTTGGCCTGCTCCGGGGTGCGATGGCTCTTGCGGTGGTTGCAGGGTCGGCATGAGGTGACCACGTTCATCCAGACGTCAATGCCGTTCTGGGCAAACGGAATGATGTGTTCGCGCGTCAGATCTTCTTCGACAAAGTGGTCGCCGCAATAGGCGCAGACGTTGCGGTCGCGCGCAAAAAGCTTGCTGTTGGTCAGACCCGGGCGCAGATTGAAGGGGTTGATGGCGGGCACGCCTTTGGTGCCGATGATGCTGTTGACGGCGATGATCGACTGACGGCCGGTTATGGCGTTGTGCCCGCCATGAAACACGGCCACTTCACCGCCGGACTCCCAACGCACCTCTTCAGCGGCGTAGTGAATCACCGCCTGTTCAAGCGATATCCAGGATTGCGGCAAACCTTGCGCTGACAGCTTCAATACCTTCAAAACACGCCTCCTCTTAGCCGGTCAAAGAACCACTGACTGAGATGCATTCGTCACGTAGCGGCAAAACGCATCAAACCGTTTTGCCGCTAGGCCACAATATACCCTGTTTTAGCGACAATTAGGCGCAAAAGGCTTTGTTAAAAGCCGTCAGACGCTATCAAAACCATAACCCCAACCGGCTTGCACGTTGACAAGGAATGAAATGAAAGTATTTCGGGGCTTCCACCACCCCGGCATTGCCACTGCCTGTGCCCTGACGATCGGCAATTTTGACGGTGTGCACCGTGGCCACCAAGCCATGCTGGCCCTGCTGTGCAGCGAGGCGAACCAGCGCGGCCTGCAAAGCTGCGTGCTCACGTTTGAGCCGCACCCGCGCGACTACTTTGCCAAGCGAAACCACAAGCCCGACCTCGCGCCGGCCCGCATCGGCACGCTGCGCGACAAGCTGATCGACCTGGCCGCCTGTGGCGTTGACCAGACGGTGGTCTTGCCGTTCAACGCCGCGCTGGCCGCCAAACCTGCCCAGGCGTTCATTGACGACGTTTTGATCCG
>JANMCB010000026.1:0-5479 GCA_031360805.1 Rhodoferax sp. | reverse complement strand
GGCGACGTGGGCAGCACGGCAGAGCAATATGCCATCGAGGCGTTTGAGCGCTATGGGGCTGATGCAGTCACGCTCTCGCCGTTCATGGGCCATGACTCGATTGCGCCCTATCTCAAGTACCACGGCAAAGGCGCGTTTTTGCTGTGCCGCACCTCCAACCCCGGCGGGGATGATTTGCAGAACCAGCGCCTTTCCGGTCAATCGGGTGAGCCGCGTCTCTACGAGCACATCGCGCGCCTGGCGCAAGAGTCATGGAACACAAACGGTCAGTTGGGTTTGGTGGTCGGTGCCACTTATCCCGCCGAGATCGAGCGGGTTCGCGCATTGGCGCCAGCGTTGCCAATGTTGATTCCCGGCGTGGGTGCGCAAGGCGGCGATGCGGCGGCCACCGTGAAAGCGGGCCGCACGGAGCAAGGCTTGATCGTGGTCAGCTCGTCCCGCGCGGTGCTTTATGCGTCGTCAAACGACGACTTTACCAATGCAGCTAGGCAGGAAGCCCTGCGCACCAGAGACCTGCTTCAGGCTGCCCGGGGCAGTTAGAGCAACCGCGCCAAATACCGCCCGGTGTGGCTGGCCGGGTTGACGGCCAAATCTTCGGGCGTGCCCACGCCCACCACTTCGCCACCGCCCGAACCGCCTTCGGGGCCCATGTCAATGACCCAGTCGGCAGTTTTGATGACGTCCAGGTTGTGTTCGATCACGACGATGGTGTTGCCCGCGTCGCGCAACTGGTGCAGCACCTTCAACAGCAAGTCGATATCGGCAAAGTGCAGGCCAGTAGTGGGCTCATCCAGAATGTAGAGCGTGCGGCCGGTGTCGCGCTTGGAGAGTTCCAGCGCCAGCTTGACGCGCTGCGCCTCGCCACCCGACAAGGTCGTGGCCGATTGGCCCAGCCGGATGTACGACAGGCCCACGTCCAGGAGCGTGTGCAGCTTGCGCGCGATGGTGGGCACAGCGCTCAAGAACGCGTAGGCGACCTCGACCGTCATGTCCAGAATCTGCGCGATGTTCTTGCCCTTGTACTGGACTTCAAGCGTTTCGCGGTTGTAGCGCATGCCTTTGCACACGTCGCACGGCACGTAGACATCGGGCAGAAAGTGCATCTCGACTTTTTTCACGCCGTCGCCCTGGCAGGCCTCGCAGCGGCCCCCGGCCACGTTGAAGCTGAAGCGGCCTGGGCCGTACCCGCGTTCGCGCGCAGTAGGCACCTCGGCCATCAGCTCGCGGATGGGCGTGAACAGCCCCGTGTAAGTGGCCGGGTTGCTGCGCGGCGTGCGGCCAATGGGGGACTGGTCAACGTTGATGACTTTGTCGAAATGTTCGATGCCTTCAATGGCCTCGTGCGCGGCGGGCTCGTCGTGCGCGCGGTACAGCGTGCGGGCTACAGCGGCATACAGGGTGTCATTCACCAGCGTTGATTTGCCGGAGCCTGAAACACCCGTCACGCAGGTGAGCAGGCCCACGGGGATTTCGATGCTCACATTTTTCAGGTTGTGACCGGTCGCGCCAATTACCCGCAGCGCCTGCATGTCGCCCAGCGTGGCCTGGTGCTGGGCTTCCCGCAGAGCACGGCGCTCGGCGGCGGGGCTGGGTGGATAGCGAGACGATTTGTATTTTTCGGGCGATTCCTTGCTGGCCACAGTGGGTGACCACGGCGTGCGGTGCGCAGGCACGGCAATCTTCAACACCTGCGCCAGGTACTTTCCTGTCAACGAATCGGGGTTCGCCTTGACCTGTTCAAACGTGCCCTGCGCCATCACGCGCCCGCCGTGCAAGCCCGCGCCGGGCCCCATGTCGATCACGTGGTCGGCCGCGCGAATCATGTCTTCATCGTGCTCGACCACGATCACGCTGTTGCCAATGTCGCGCAGGTGTTTCAACGTGGCGATCAGGCGGTCGTTGTCGCGCTGGTGCAGGCCGATGCTGGGTTCGTCCAGCACGTACATCACGCCCGTCAGTCCCGAGCCAATTTGCGAGGCCAGGCGAATGCGCTGCGACTCGCCGCCGCTCAAGGTTTCGGCGCTTCGGTCCAGGCTCAAATAGTTCAAGCCGACGTCGTTCAAAAATTTCAGGCGCAGGCCGATTTCACGCACCACTTTGGCAGCGATGTCGCCTTTGGCGCCAGGAATGCTCAAGCTGTTGAAATAGGCAAAACACTCGCGCAGGGTGCTGCGGCTGACTTCAAAAATCGCCTTCGCTTCGGGCCCCACGCCCAGTTTGACGTGGCGCGCCTCGGTGCGCAGGCGCGAGCCACCGCATTCCTGGCAAGGCTGGGAGCTGCGGTAGCGCGACAGGTCTTCGCGCACCAGGGTCGAATCCGTCTCGCGGTAGCGCCGCTGCATGTTGGGGATGATGCCTTCAAACGGGTATTTTTTGCTGATTTTCTTTCCCTGTGAGGCCCCTGAATCCATCACGTAGCTGAACTTGATGTCTTCCTCGCCCGAGCCTTGCAAAATGGCCTGCTGGATCGACACCGGCAATGCTTCGAAAGCGGTGTCCAAATCAAACTTGTAATGTTTGGCCAGGCTCTCCAGCATTGAAAAATAGTAGCCATTGCGCCGGTCCCAACCCTTGATGGCGCCGCTGGCCAGGCTCAACGAGGGGAATGCGACGACGCGCGACGGGTCAAAAAACTCCTGGTGGCCCAAGCCGTCACAAGCGGGGCAGGCGCCCACAGGCGAGTTGAAGGAGAACAGGCGCGGTTCCAGCTCCTGGATGGAGTAGCTGCACACCGGGCAGGCGAATTTGGCGTTGAACAGGTGTTCCTTGGCCGGTGTTGCGCTTGTGGGTTCGTCACTGTCGCCGGTGCGCATCTCCATCGCAATGGCGCGGCCATCGGCAAGGCGCAATGCGGCTTCAAAACTCTCCGACAGGCGCTGGCGAAGCTGGGCGCTGACCAGCAGGTCAGAGTCCGGGCGCACTTTGATGCGATCCACCACAATGTCAATGTCGTGTTTCTCGGTCTTTTTCAGTTTGGGCAGGTTGTCAAACTCAAACGACTCGCCATCGACCCGAAAACGCACATACCCCTGCGCCTGCATGTCGGCAAAAACTTCCAGAAACTCGCCTTTTTTCTCGCGCGCCAGTGGCGCCAGAATCATCAGGCGGGTGTCTTGCGGCAGCGCCAGCACCGCATCGACCATCTGGCTCACCGTTTGCGACTGCAGCGGCAAATCATGCTCGGGGCAGTGCGGCGTGCCCGCGCGGGCGAACAGCAGGCGCAGGTAGTCGTGAATCTCCGTCACCGTGCCCACGGTCGAGCGCGGGTTGTGGCTGGTGGCTTTTTGCTCGATGGAAATGGCGGGGGACAGGCCCTCAATCACATCCACATCCGGCTTGTCCATCAACTGCAGAAACTGCCGCGCGTAGGTGGAGAGGCTCTCCACGTAGCGACGCTGCCCTTCGGCGTACAAGGTGTCAAACGCGAGCGACGACTTGCCCGAGCCTGATAGCCCAGTGATCACCACCAACCGGTTGCGGGGAATGTCCAGGTCGATGTTTTTCAGGTTGTGCGTGCGCGCACCGCGAATGCTGATGTTTTGCTGCTGGAGGACGGCAGCCAGGTACTTCGCGTCGTGGTCGGTGTCGTCAATGCGGGCGTGGTCAGGGGAGTTCAAAATGGCGTGGGCTTAAGGTCGGGGCAACCCTCGATGATAGTGAAAGTGGGAATTCGGCGCCCAAAACTTAATCTAGAACGCATAATTAGCTTTTTACGGAGCCTTTAAAGAGGAAAAATCACCATGGCATCAGTCAACAAGGTCATACTCGTCGGTAACTTGGGCCGTGACCCCGAAGTTCGAACCTTCCCCAGCGGCGACCGCGTGGCGAACTGCACCATGGCCACCACCGAAAGCTGGAAAGACAAGCAAACCGGCGAGCGCCGCGAGCTGACCGAGTGGCATCGCCTGACCTTTCGGGGCGGCCTGGCGGGCATCGTCGAGCAATACCTGCGCAAGGGCTCGCAGATTTACGTAGAAGGCTCGATCCGCAGCCGCAAATACACCGACAAAGACGGTATCGAAAAGTCGATCACTGAAATCAACGTGAGTGACATGACCATGCTGGGCAGCCGCCAGGGCATGGGCGAGCCCACGGGAGACGCGGGTGCCGGGGGAGACGCAGGCGGCGGTTACACGCGCCCCGCGCCCGCGTCACGCCCGGCAGCCCAGGCGCCGCGCCAGCCGGCCCCACCCGCCAAATCGACCAGTGGCTTTGACGACATGGACGACGACATTCCGTTTTAGACATCCATCTGAATCCATTGAGGTGGTTCCGGCTGGAATTTCCCCCATCTGCTCCTCAAGGATGACTACCGAGCCCCTGCCATGACTGACCCTCACGCGCCCGATCACAGCCACCCACATCCACCGGCGCAGCCCGGTGCCGACGCAGTGCCCTGGAAGCACAACGGTGTGCGGGTCATTGCAGGCAACCAGCTGGATTCCAACACCGCGCAGACGCCGGGCATGGACCGCAAGGCCGCCATCAACTTCGCGCGGGTCGGCGCGCAAAAGCTCTGGGCCGGCACGGTCACCATCCATGCCAACGCCAAAACCGGTGCGCACCACCACGGCCACCTGGAGAGCGTGATTTACGTGGTCAAGGGCCGTGCCCGGATGCGTTGGGGCGACCAGCTTGAGTTCACCGCCGAGGCTGGTCCCGGCGACTTCATTTACGTGCCGCCCTATGTGCCGCACCAGGAGATCAACGCCAGCCCGACCGAGCCCTTGGAGTGCGTGCTGTGCCGGAGCGACGGCGAAGCGGTGGCGATCAACCTGGCCATTGAGCCCGTTGAAAAGCCGCTGAACGTGTTGTGGATTGACCCGACCCACCCCAGCGGCGCAACCTGATTCCATTTCTAAATCATTCGTGAAGGTTGTTGCACCTCCTGGCCGTGCTACAGCACTGTCTTGGTCGGTGCGCCCTACCTGCCTTGGCAGCGCGCGCCCAGGATGGCCCGCGCCACTTCAGCAAAACCGGCGCCGCGCTCGCTCTGGGTGATGTAGGCCGGCTTGTGCGTCAGTGCTGACTCAAACCGGCGGATGTTCGCCACCCCGACGCTATGCGGAAAATGCTCAAACATGAGCTGGTCGTTGGTGGAGTCGCCCACATAAACCCACTGGTCAATTTCCGCAGCCAGATCGCGCCCGAACCGTTCACGCAGGATCCAGCGGGCGCCTTCCAGCTTGTTGTGTGCGCCAAACCAGGCGTTGATGTGGATGCTGCTGACCGTCGCCGTCATGCCCTCGGATTGCATGATCTGCACCACCTGTGCAATTTTGTCGGGGCTCAGGTGCGTGAATTCGCTGTGATCGATGGCGATATCGGTCTCGCGCCCGGCTGAGTCCTGCGACAGCAGGGCGCCGCTGACTTCACGCAGCACGCGCTGTGCCACCTGCTGCATCCGCACGTGGTTGCGGCTGCGGGTTGTGCCATCTTGTTGGTACATTTTCAATAGCGAACTATTTATACCAACCGA
>JANMCB010000025.1:0-3989 GCA_031360805.1 Rhodoferax sp. | reverse complement strand
ACCACCTGCGCTTGCGCCTGCCCGCGCAGAGCCGCATCCAGCGCATTCATCGCACTGCGAATGGCCTGGGCATCACCCGAGGCATTGGCCTGCTCAAGCGCCTTGGCGGCCTGCAGCACCGTGCGGTCGCGTGCGCCCAGTGCGGCATCTGCCTGCTCGCGCGCAGCGGTCTTGCGGTTGAATGCTTCATCAACGGGTTTGCGAAACGCGTCCCACAACTTTTGTTCAAACCGGCGCTCCAATGGCACGGCATGCGCTTCCGCCTGCCAACGCTGCTGCAACGACTTGACCGCGTCAATGTGCAGAACCGGCGCGGCGCCCAGCACCTTGGCCTCTTCAATCATGGCGTGGCGCTGCTCCACGCTGAGCTTCTGCAAGGCTTCCAGCGGCGCGGCTGCGGCACCAATGGCTGCCAGCCAAAGCGGCTGCAATTCGTTAAACGCCTTTTCGCTCAAGTGACCGGCATCACGCCAACGGTCACCGAATTGATGCAGGATGCGGTTAAACCCCTTCCAGTCGTCATCCAGTGCGGTCGGGTTGGAGGCTGCCCAAGCCTTGATCTCCTCGATCAGCGCCAGTCGCTGCGCCCGATGCTCGGCGGCGTCCAGCTTGATTTTTTCAAGCCAGGCTTCAACCACTTTGTAGGCCTGATTGCAGGCTTCGTCAAAACGTTTCCAAAGCCCGTGGTTGGGTACACCACCCTGATCGGTCTGTTTCCATTGTTCGCGCAATGCCCGCAGGTTGTCCTGCATCTTGCGCCCACCCAGTTCGTGCCCGGGCTCGCGTTTGAGCAGGCCTTCGGCCTTGGCGACCAGCTCTTCACGCAACTGGTCTGCGCGCCAGCGCTGCCAGCCCTCGAGTTCACCAGCGGCGGTCAAGGCGGCATGGGCCTGGCTTTCGAGCTTGTCGCTGATGATGCGGCCAAACTCCTTGAGCGCGTTGCGCAGTGCGTTGGCAGCCCCGGCGCTGGCCTTGCCATGGCCTTCGGATATTTCAAGCTCCAGCCGGGTCAGCACTTCTTGCACGGTGGCCTCTGCCTGCGCCTTGACCTCAGGATCAATCTTTGGTTTTTGTGGTTTTGGCGGTGCCTCAACCGCCACGCCACGCCCGGTTCGCAATTCATTGGCCCAGAGCGACACGGGCGGCAGCGGTGCGTTGGCGTCGTCACTTGCCGCAACCGCTTGGGCCAGTGCCGCCTGGAATGCATCCCAAACCACCAGCAACTGGGCACGCGATGCCTCCAGCAGCGGCGGAAACTTGGCGTCGACGCTGGACCAGTTGGCGTCGGCCTGCAGCGCAACAGCCTGATCCTGCCAATGACTCACGTCGACACGCAGCGCGTCCCAAACGGCTTGCGCATCGCGCCAAGGCTTCATGGACAACACTTCGATGCGCTGCGCCAGCAAAACCGCCGCCTCGCGCTGAACTTGCACCCGGTGCTGCAGGTCTTCAATCACCTTGACGCGGTCCGCCAACTGCGTCTTGAGCGTGGCCAGCGGCTCTTTGGACAGCGGCGCACCGGCTTTGGCAGCATCGCGCTGCCAGGCCAGGGCGTCGGCAATGTTCAGCTTGGGCACGGCCAGCAGTGTCTGGGCTTTGGTGGACCATTCAGCGGCAATTGCATCTTGACCTTTGGCGCGCTTGACCTCATCGAGCTTTTCGCGCAGCAGCTTGGCAGCGCCTTTGTCGCGGCCGCTGAGTTCCTTGAAAACTTCTGCGATTTTTTCCACGGACGGGGAACTGGCAAGCCATTCGCGTACGCGGGCAGAGCGCTCGCCAGACGTCGGCGCTGTGAAGGCACCACCGGTGAGTTCATCAAGCTGGCGAATGTCGTTGTGTTTTGGGGTTGATGTCGTCACGGTGGGTACAAAGTAGGTTGCGAAAATGTGCGCGGCTGATTTAATTAACCCGCCATTTTCGCTTCTATTTACCTTGGCGTTTATTCATCGGTTTTGGCTGAGCTTGTAGCCCTCATGTGTCTTCAAATTTTAAGCTATATTATACATAGCAAACAATTTAAATAACACGAGGGCTAGAGGTCTATTTGATTGGTTTTTTGGCAAAAACCCGCCACAGTTCCGTTAAAAATTAACTTATGAGTTAATTTTTGACTTCCTATTGGGCAAAAGAAAGCCCGGTCAGTTTGGCGCGAGGCCACCCTGTCCGGGCTCGACGGCTGACACAAGGTCCATGCCGTCACGGTTCGCACTCTGGAGGGTAAAGTCCAAAGTGCCGGAAGCAAAAGATTGCCTCCATGAATTGTCGGGGCCGCTTTATCGCGCCGATTTGATGCAATCTCTATCAGGGACTGGCTACTGCCGACTAAGCGCCTGCAATCAAGCAGGCAGATTCAGTTTAGGCAAACCCGCCGCCAATTACAAGCAGAATTTGCAATTGGTAACGACGAAATTCAGCTTTTCTGAAGCTTACCAATTTAGAATCAATTTTCTAATTAATATTCCTAAAAGTTATATTAGACCAGTTAGAATCCGCGAATCCGTGTTGAAAGGCACGGGGAAACCCGAATCCGCTGCCGAACCCGGCATACTCAAATCTCTGCATCCTTTTAGGACCTTTGGCAGGGATTTGATGGCGTACCAACCCAAACGAGGCGTCTCTGATTTAGCCACTTCCCCAAGTGTGCGTGTCTGGTCGCCTTGCGAACGAAGGAAGAGCTATGACAGCGACAGCAAAAGTTGGCCATTGGTTACGAAGGCTTGCCTCGAACACCACCAACGGCTTCTTTGAAATTACCCAGAACAGTTTTGCCCTTCTGGGCCTCGCTCTGGTTTTTGCAGTGATCACCCTGGTGGTCCACCCCGAAATCCGTCAAAGCGGTGAGCGTCAGCTTGCGGTCTGGTTGCAGGATCGCCAGGCGTCCAGCAGCCTTGAAAGCACTGGGATGGAGGTTCTGCCGGATGCCGTCGACCGCGCTACGGCCACCAACCCGCACGGCCTGCCCAAGCAACAGGCTGCGCTGACCTTCTGGCTCAGCAAGAAGTACCGCGTCGCGCCAGAGCCTGTGGGCGCATTGGTCGCGGAAGCGTTCAATATCTCCAGCCGGACCAAGCTTGAACCCACCTTGATTTTGGCGGTGATGGCTGTGGAGTCAGGCTTTAACCCGTTTGCCCAGAGTGCAGTGGGGGCTCAGGGCTTGATGCAGGTCATGACCCGCGTCCACAGCGACAAATACGAAAGTTTTGGCGGCAAGCTGGCGGCCTTTGACCCGGTGGCCAACTTGCGGGTGGGCGTACGTGTTTTGCAGGAATGCATTGCGCGCGCCGGCTCACTTGAGGCGGGACTGCGGGCCTATGTGGGTGCTGCAAATCTGGATGACGATGGCGGCTACACGGCCAAGGTTCTGGCAGAACATGGTCGGCTCAAACAGGTCTCCCAAGGACGTGCGGCAAGCCCAATGCAATCACAAATGGCGCCCCAAATGACGCCAGTCACCAGTCTCCAACGGCCATCAGCAGCGCCCATGGTGGAGAAAGTCACTACTACCCTGCGCGATTCGTGACGCATCTCCCGCCCAGCGCTTGACGGCTCGCCCCGGGCAGTCTGGGTTAAACTAGTTTGGTGCGCAACTGGCGATAGGCAATCGGCCGCTTCAGCGGTTGACTTGCCGACGTGGGACACCACCGGGGAGCGTGCCGCATCGGGTCAAAACCGGTGTGATCAGCCGTTCGCCTGGGCAGCCCTGAAATCAATACCCTTGATTCACAGGCCATTACTTCAGACCATTGCCTCAACGGTATCGGTCTATCAGGACTGCCATGTACTCACGCACTATTCTTGTTGAACAAACCGACCCAGAGCTTTTCGCTGCCATTCAGGCCGAGAACGCGCGCCAGGAACATCACATCGAGCTGATCGCCAGCGAAAATTACGCCTCGCCGGCCGTCATGGCGGCGCAAGGAAGCCAGCTCACCAACAAATACGCCGAAGGCTACCCGGGCAAGCGCTACTACGGCGGCTGCGAACACGTC
>JANMCB010000021.1:0-2541 GCA_031360805.1 Rhodoferax sp. | reverse complement strand
TTCAGGTTTTTCTTCATATAACCCACGGCAATGGTTGGAAGTGAGGCCAGTTCGAGCGCGTAATCGTGCGCCGCTTTTTCCAGTTGTTCGTAGGGCACCACCCGATTCACCATGCCGATCTTCAAGGCCTCTTCGGCACTCAGCACCTGGGCGGTGAAGTACAACTCACGCGCCTTGGCGGCACCCACAAGGTGATTCAAAAAATAGCTGCCGCCAAAGTCGCCTGACAGTCCCACTTTCGAAAACGCCGTGGTCAGCTTGGCATCGTCACTGGCGATACGCATGTCGCAGGCCAGTGCCATCGACAAGCCTGCGCCTGCGGCCGCGCCAGGGATGACGGCCAAGGTTGGCTTGGGCATTTCATGCAGCCAGCGGCTGACTTCCATTCGGACCCGCAGGTCATTGACCTTCTGGTCAAAACTCATGCCACCTGCACCACCTGCGCCACTCGCACCGCCGACAACTGCAGCACGCTTGGCGAACGCTTTCACATCGCCGCCAGCACAGAAGGCACGGCCTGCGCCAGTCAGCACGACGACCCGTACGGCCGGGTCTGCAGCCAGGCGCGGCAGGGCTGCGAGCAGGCCGCTCATCATGTCTGGCGTGAGTGCGTTGCGCGCATCGGGTCGGTTCATCGTCAGCGTGGCAACGCCGTTCTCGATCCGTTCCATGAGTGCCTGAGGTTCTGTCGATACATTGTTCACGCGGGTCTCCTTTGATTTTGGTGGCTAAAGCTTACCGCAGGTTGAGTGTCTCAACTGTCCCGGGCGAACCAATTGCGCCGCTATAGGGCCGCAGGTGGGAATTGAAGTCAGGCTGTAGCAAGTTCGTTGCCCATAATCCGGCTTCAGGCTTTAAGCAAATTGAAGAATTCAGTTTCAGGTACCCGAACGGAGACACCGCATGACCGCATTTGCAGACTTTCACCATCGCTCCATCACAGAGCGCGATGCCTTTTGGGCCGAGCAGGCCAAGCTGATTGACTGGAAGACGCAACCCGGGCAAATTTGCGACTACAGCAATCCACCGTTCGCCAAGTGGTTTGTCGGAGGCACCACCAACCTTTGCCACAACGCAGTGGACCGGCACCTGAAAGACCGGGCCGAACAGGCGGCGCTGATTTATGTGTCGACCGAGACCGGCATCGAGAAAACCTATTCCTTTCGCGAGCTGCACGCGGAAGTGCAGCGCATGGCGGCTGTGATCAAGTCATTGGGCGTGCAAAAAGGCGACCGCGTCTTGATTTATATGCCGATGATTGCGGAAGCTGCTTTTGCAATGCTGGCCTGCGCACGCATTGGGGCGATCCACTGCGTCGTGTTCGGCGGTTTTGCGTCCGGCGCGCTGGCATCGCGCATTGAAGATGCGTCGCCCAAGCTGATCATCAGCGCTGATGCGGGCTCCCGAGGTGGCAAGGTGGTTGAGTACAAGCCGCTGCTTGATGAAGCGATTAGGCTCTCAAGCGACAAGCCCGCAGCGGTGCTGCTGGTGGATCGCCAAATGGCCGCCATGAGCCTGACCGCTGGCCGTGACCACCTGTGGGGTGAGCTGGCGGCAAAGCATGTGGGTGCCAAAGTTGATTGCGAGTGGCTTGAATCCACTCACCCAAGCTACACCATCTACACCAGCGGCACCACCGGCAAGCCCAAAGGCGTGCAGCGCGACACCGGCGGTTATACGGTTGCGCTGGCGGCCAGCATGAAGTACATCTACTGCGGCAACCCAGGCGAAACCTTCTTTTCCACCAGCGACATCGGCTGGGTGGTAGGCCACAGCTACATCGTTTACGGTCCCCTGATTGCGGGCATGGCGACGATCATGTATGAAGGCCTGCCGACACGTGGCATGGACGGCGAACCCGACGGCGGCATCTGGTGGAGCCTGGTCGAAAAATACAAGGTGACGGTGATGTTCAGCGCGCCCACGGCGATTCGGGTGTTGAAAAAGCAGGACCCTGCGCTGCTTGAAAAATATGATCTCTCAACGCTGCGGGCGCTTTTTCTTGCGGGTGAGCCGCTGGACGAGCCAACGTCCGTGTGGATCAGTGAGGGCTTGAACAAACCCATCATTGACAACTATTGGCAAACTGAAACCGGCTGGCCCGCACTGTGCGTTTGCCATGGCGTGGAAGACACGCCGACCCGCATTGGCTCGCCTGGAAAGCCGGTCTATGGCTATAACGTGAAACTGCTGGACGATCAGACCGGTGAAGAGCTTACTGAAGCTGGGGCCAAAGGCGTGGTTGTCTTTGAAGGCCCGCTGCCGCCCGGCGCCATGCAGACGATTTGGCGTGACGATGACCGCTTTGTCAAAACCTATTGGAAAACAGTGCCCGGCAAAATGGTCTACAGCACCTTTGACTGGGGCATTCGCGACAAAGATGGCTACTTTTTCATACTGGGACGAACTGATGACGTGATCAACGTGGCCGGGCACCGCCTCGGAACGCGTGAGATTGAAGAAAGCATCGCCGCACATCCCAACGTGGCCGAAGTTGCCGTCGTGGGCGTGGCAGACAATTTGAAAGGCCAGGTGGCGATG
>JANMCB010000500.1:0-3329 GCA_031360805.1 Rhodoferax sp. | reverse complement strand
CGGCAGCTTGTTTGGTGACGTTGCCACCCGTGTTCCCAGATGGCGAGCCTGCGGCTGCAATTCAGGCCGCCAGAGTGTCAACCATGGCAATCGCCATCGTTGGGTTTCGGCCGAACTGGAGTTCGTACAAAGCCAACTGGCGGCGTGTATCCCGTATGCCAAATCTGCCGAGCTTCTCAGCATGCTGCTGCCCGCCACCAAGGCAAGCAGCATCAGTGCAGTGCGTCGCCATACCCTTGCGACCGGACAGCACTTGGACCGTTGTGGGCTGGTCAGTGGAAAACCGGCAACCAAACCAGTTTGCGATGCAGGTTCTACTGTTGTCGGTCTGGACGGAGGTTATCTTCGACATTGCCGACCCGAGAAAGAACAATCATTTGAGGTGGTAGCGGGACGCGTTATTCAGGGCGGCGCTGGCCAGCGCAGTCTGGGATTTGTTCAGACCGTTGATGCCCATTTCAAGGAACGTGTGCGCGTCGTCTTGGATCACTTCGGCGCCGACCAAGCTGCCATTGAGGTCTTTACCGATGGAGCCACCCAATTGCGCCAGTGGCAGATTGCTACGCTACCCAAGGCTAGGCACATTTTGGATTGGTACCACCTGAAAACCCGCGTTGCCAAGCTTTGCAACGTGGTTCACAGCAAAGCGGCCAGCAACGAGCTCAAGGCATTCGATCATGATCGGCTATCAATTGCCGCTTCAGGCCTGAAATGGCGGCTGTGGCATGGCAGAGGCGGAGAAGCGCTGGATCGATTGCGCACAATTTTGAGCACGACCAAACGCCCCTCGTTGTTGGAGAAGGCGACAGTCAGGTTCATACGAAAGCTGACAGCCGAGCTCATCGCCTACTTGACCAACAATCTGGATTCGTTGCCCAGCTATGGTCAGCGATATCGAACTGGCCAGCGGATATCCAGCGCCTTCGTTGAGTCTGCGGTCAATCAGTTGATTGACAAACGAATGTCCAAGAGTCAGCAGATGCGTTGGGATCCGCGATGCGCGCATCAACTTCTGCAGGTGCGGGTGCGTGTCGTTGATGGGCAATTGCGTGATGACTTTGCTAGGTGGCATTCGGGGTTTCCATCGAACGACGCGATCATCCGTGCGGTGGCGTAGAAATACCTTCTCAAATGTCAGTATCCACTTACCCCACCAAATGAACTGCTCTCGCCAGTTATTGCACTGAAAACGAGGGGACCCCTAGCAGCGCGGTGTTGAAATAAATGATCGCGTTCTTGAGGAGACGAGAGCACTCGTTCCACACCTGCTACTCAGCCTCGGTTTGCACACGAAACTTGCCGCCATTGACATATGCCACGGCCCGGCGCAGACAGCGGTACGCCTCCCCACGATTGAGCGCCGTCTGCACGCTTTGTCGTAACTCGACATCATCAATGAAATCTAGAATGTACAGAGTGCGACAGATGTTTTCCAATTCCCACAAGACCTTCTTTGTCTGGTTCTGGCGGGAATAGCTGCTCACCTTGCGCACGATCGTGGCTTGCGTCACGTCCTTTTGCGCAAGCGACACCACGATGCGTTGAATGTTGGGCAACTCGCTTTCGATCAATTCGCGGTACGCCTGTCGGGACGGTTTGATGACGGCATTGGCGTAATGGCGAGGGTGCCTGGCACCGACCAGTGACTCCATTTTCTTGTGCAGGTCCCGATAACGCAATGCAAAGAGGAGAGTGGAACAAACCGGTGGCAAGTAATCTCCTAGAAGCGTTCAGGTCAAAAAGCCAATCTATGTTTATGCCTGGGAATCATCAAAAAAATGCTCCATCAGATGAATCCGTTTGGTTTGTATCCCGATCGCGCCTTACTGAAGCGCAAAGTGAAAGGACTAAGGGGAACCCACGATGGCAGTAAATCCAGGTCAGATTGTTCAGCCCCCGGTTTGTTCCACTCTCCCTTGTCATAGGGCATGCCAGTGTCTCGGTAATTCCGGCAGGTCCAAGTTCTTGGCCAGACACCGAAGCCAGTCCTCGTGCCCATGTCACATTGCTTTTTGCTAACCAATTGCAGGGCCATCTGCCAACCATCGGTTGCGCCAGAATGAGCTCTGAGGCCAGCGCTTCTCTTGCGAGTAAAAGTAGTTGCGGTTTCGCACAAAATCGTCGAAGTTTGTGGCAATGTATTGGCGGTAAGGCTCGCTGTGCCTGTCGTTACCCGACAGCTTGGCGGCGATGACTTGGCTGGCCTCCCAGCCATCTACCACGGCCTTGTAGATGCCCTGCGAAGAAATGGGGTCAAAGGCCGAGGCGGCATCACCAACAGCAATCCAGTTGTCACCGCACGGGACATCCAGCCGAAAAACGGGTAATGTGCGCACCCTGAGGCTGTCTGGTTCAATATGCTCTGCCATGGGCCACGTTGAAATCATGTGCGTTTGCGCCAGCGCATCGAGCAAGCCAGTTTGCGTGTTCAATTGTCTTTGCCGGATGACGGTCAGGTCTGTGGCAATGTTCACTACCACACGGCGACTGGGCAGCAAGGCCGCATACCACCAGCCATAGTCCACCGCTTCCAACAGTGTCTGCCGGGGAAACTCAAACACTTCCGGCAATTTGAAATACGCGGCAGCAAAAAAGAGCTTGTCCAGAGGCAAGCGCTTGGCACCCCTGTCCGAAGCAAACCGCCCGTTGTGGCCACTGGCATCCACCACGAAACGGGCATCAATGCAGCGGTCTGGCCCTTTGGCTGTACTGACATGCAAGCGTAGACCGTCGCCCGGCAGCCTCTGGGCGTGTCGATAACGCGTCTGCGTCCATAACTTGGCTCCACGGCTGACGGCGATATGTGCCAGAAACTGATCAAACCCCCGGCGATGCACATGCCAGCCATGACCCAAGGGGTTAAGAAGAAAGTCGTTGTAGCCCGGTTCGGCCCGCCCCCAGACACTGCAACTGCCATAACAAGGCTCGTGCTTCTGCGTGGCAAAATCCTGCGTGATACGCAAGCGGTCAAACATCATGCGAATATTGGGAGGCAGACTCTCTCCCAATCGGTCAGCCGTGTAATCGCCGCCCTCCACAATCAGAACGTCGCCAACGCCCTGCTGCTGTAGGGCCAGTGCTGTACAGGCTCCTGCAACTCCCCCACCTATGACGACAACATCGCAAGTGCCGACATGCGCCGTCAAAACGTACCTGTTCCGTACAAAGGCCAGGGCGCGGGGTCGGCCTGATCGAGGCGACTTTCCACTTCCAGGTACACGTCTGCCGGGAAGTCACCTCCGTCCACCGCAGTACCCTGGACGATGATTCCGATACGATGCCATTTTTTGATCATGTCCATGCGGTCATGAAAACGCCCGGCCACGGCG
>JANMCB010000497.1:0-3020 GCA_031360805.1 Rhodoferax sp. | reverse complement strand
ACCCAAATCCCACGCGCCCGCCACGCTGGCCGCGTTGCATGAGTGGCGACATCGGCATGCGGCACTGGTGTGCAAACTGGTGCGTGGCAACCATGATTTGCGAGCGGGCGACCCACCCAGCACGCTGTCGATGGAGGTGGTTAACGAACCATATATGTGCGCGCCTTTTGCGCTGCGCCACACGCCTGCAACACACGCTACCCATCACGTGATTGCGGGCCACGTCCACCCAGTAATTCGACTTGAAGGCCGAGGTCGCCAGCGCCTTCGATTGCCGTGTTTTCACATCACCGACAAGATGACACTGCTTCCCTCGTTTGGCGAATTTACGGGAGGCCAGGCAGTGCAGGTTGCACCTTCAAGCCGTACGTTCATTACCGATGGCTCGGGCATTTGGCCGATTGCCGGTCGCACAGCATCCTACTGACGCTCTTCGTGCCACTCTGTTTGATGGGAACATTGCGCCAACTTGGGAGAAAACATGTTTATCCCCTACAAATAATGGCGTGCTGAACTGACTTGATTGCGAGAGCGCGTCATTCAAAATTTCCTGGGTAGCGCAACCACCGCTGAATTTAGCAGCTTCCTCATTTCATTCAGGAGAAACTTCACGCAAACTTTAAAAATGCCTAAACCGCACTCACTTATAACGGCTGTGTCCTGCGCTGCGCTGGTTGCCTGTGCTGGGGGCAGCGTTGACCCCGGCAATGAAGCCGCCCGCGCCAACTAACCCAAGCCTGCGGCCAACGCACTAATTCAGACCGTGCTGGATGAACTTGCGGCTTTAGGTGCAAAGCCGCTGCAAACGCGAACGGTCGCCCAGGCCAGAACGCACCCTACGCCCTCAGACGCCGTCAAATCATTATTGGCCAAGCAGGGTAAGAACACAGCACCCGAAGCGGTGGGCAGTGTTGAAGATCGCAGCTTTCCCGGGCCTGGTGGCAGCATACCCATCCGCATTTACAAGCCAGCTGGGGCCGGGCCGTTCCCGGTGGCGCTCTACATCCACGGCGGTGGCTGGGTCATCGCAACAATTGACACTTACGACAGCTCGGCCCGTGCGCTGACCAATGCCGCCGGTGCGATCATCGTCTCGACACATTACCGCCAAGCGCCAGAGAATGAATTTCCGGCGGCTCATGACGACGCTTACGCTGCGTACCAATGGACCCTTGCCAACGCCACATCTCTGGGTGGCATTGCCAAACAGGTGGCTGTCATTGGCGAAAGTGCAGGCGGCAACATGGCCACGGGTGTGGCGATTCGCGCACGCGACAACAACATTCAACGCCCAGTGCACCAAGCGTTGATCTACCCGGTCACCAATTATGCCTACGACTCGCCTTCGCAAATCCAAAACCGCGACGCAGCACCGCTGGGCACCACTGCTGTGATGTGGTTCTATGACAAGTACCTGCCCACGCCTGCAGACGGTGCCAACCCCTGTTCTCTGTGCTGCGCGCTCCATCGCTGGCCAACCTTCCCTCGGCAACGATCATCACAGCAGACATTGACCCGCTGCGATCCGAAGGCCGTGCGTATGCGCAGCGGCTGGGCGAGGCAGGTGTGTCCGTTGACTACGGAAACTACACCGGTGTTGCGCACGAGTTCTTCGGTATGGGCGCCGTGCTGACTGAGGCGCGCAGCGCGGTGGCACGTGTGGGTACCAACCTCAAGGCCGCGTTCGCGAAGACGGGGACCTGATACCCGAAGCGGGAGCCTGAAGGTCGGACAATTTATAGGGTATTGTGTTTTGCCATCCACTTGCCATCCAAGCAGATGGTGGTAAGATGGCGAAATGAAATCACAAACCGCCATCGCTTCTGCCACCCGCAATCCGCCTGATATTGAAGAGGTCATCGAAAAAAGCGTTGCCCAACCCACCAACAAACCCATTGACAAGATCTCCGAGAAGATCACCATCAACATGGGTTTTGTCGATTTGGGGCAGATAGACCTGCTGGTGTCTGAGGGCTTTTATGGCAACCGCACAGACTTCATCCGCACCGCCATCCGCAACCAGATTGGCACGCATGCAGACGCCGTAAAGCAGGTGGTGGCGCGCAAGACGCTGGTGCTGGGCTTGCAGCACTTCAGCGCTTCTGACCTGCGAGGCATCCAGGCTGCGGGGCAAATGCTTGCCATTCGCGTGCTCGGCCTGGTCACCATTGCCAATGACGTCAGCCCGGCGCTGGCGCTGGCCACGATCGAATCGCTGGAGGTGTTGGGTGCGTTGTCTGCCAGCCCCGCCGTCAAAGCCGCACTGCGCGGGCGCATTCGGTGAACAAGAAATTTCGCGAAGAACTTCACGAGGCACTTCAATGAACGAAACAATGCAAGCACTCATGCGCGAAGCCACACGGCTCACGCAATCCGGTAATTTGCGAGAAGCCACCCAGGTCATCCAGCGCACGTTTAGGCATGCGGGGCGTGCGCCAATGCCACCACCATCAAACTCCTCCACGTCACCGCCCATCATTTTGGACGGCTGTGTTTTTGAGGTCGGCAGCGCCGAGGTGGAGGAGCCCGAAGTGGTGCCGCCGCAAACGCCTCCCCCTGGGGCAAACGCGCGCGACGGTAATCACAAAAGCCACCAAGGCGAGTTTGCTGACGGCACCCACACCCATGCCTCGCTGACCCGCCGCTACAAGCTGTACGCACCTCCCGGCCCTGTTGACAAAAGCCTGCCACTGGTCGTGATGCTGCATGGCTGCACGCAGAACCCGGATGATTTCGCAGCCGGTACGGGCATGAACGAGCTTGCGAAGGCGCGGGGCTTTTACGTGCTGTACCCCGAGCAGTCCGCAAACGCCAACCCGCAGCGCTGCTGGAACTGGTTCAAGCACAACCACCAGAGCCGGGGCAGGGGAGAGGCGGCGTTGCTCGCCAGCATGACGCTGTCAGTCATCAAACACCACGGCATTGATTCGCGCCGCGTTTACATTGCCGGGCTGTCGGCGGGGGGTGCAATGGCGGCCATTGTGGCGACGGCGTATCCTGAAATTTTCGCGGCGGTGGGC
>JANMCB010000460.1:0-9153 GCA_031360805.1 Rhodoferax sp. | reverse complement strand
TGGCCAGCGGGACGGAAGTGATGGCCTTTATTGAACGCGAAAAACTCTACGGCTTGGGCTGCGGTTTTGTGGACATAGCACTACTGGCCAGTGCATGCATCACACCAGATGCAACACTCTGGACGCTGGACAAAAAGCTGTTTGACTTGGCCACACGATTTGGCGTTCAGTTCGCGCAACCTATGTGTTGACAAGCACAAGCCAGTTGCCCAAAAGCTGAGCTATTGACGTTTACTTGCTTGCCTATCCACCCAGTCCACATCCAAGGGATGCACATTAACTGAGGCAAACTTGCTTTCGCCGTTAATATGTAATATAGTTCATGAATGCAGGAGAGTGATGTGGCGGTATTTTGCATGCTACATCCACCGAAGGCGCAAACTCCCATACACGCTCAGGTCACCAAAACTGCATATTTCTATTAAAGCCGTCTGGAGAGCCGCCATCGCAAGAGGGCGCACCGAAGGAGCAAACGCACAGCCGCCTGGCTGGGCGTGAATCTCTCAGGTACCGAGGACAGGGGGAGCGGCACTGCATCGATGATGCGTCATTGCTATTTTATATATAGCTTATTGCGCATATCTCATGTGGGCTACAGCTTCAAAAGGCTTCTCTAAATGCATGTACTTGTCCTCGGTAGCGGGCTGCTTGGTGTCAGCTCTGCGTATTACCTGTCCCAACTCGGCCACGACGTCACGGTGGTCGACCGCCAGGCGAATCCGGCGGCTGAAACCAGCTTTGCCAACGGTGGCCAAATTTCAGTCAGCCACGCCGAGCCCTGGGCCAACCCAGGCGCACCACTGAAGCTGCTGCAATGGCTAGGCAAGGAGGACGCGCCCCTGCTGTTTCGCCTGCGGGCGGACCTGCGCCAGTGGCTGTGGGGCTTGCAATTTTTGTGTGAATGCACCCCTAAGCGCACGCGGCACAACATTGCGCAAATCGTGCGTCTGGGCACCTACACAGCCGCGCCATGCTGCAAGAACTGCGCAGCGCCACAGGCCTGACATACGACCAGCGCACGCAGGGCATCCTGCACTTTTACACCTCGCAAAAAGAGTTTGACGCGGCGCAAGGCCCCGCTCTGCAAATGCGCGAACTGGGCTGCGAGCGGCAGGTCATCAGCGCCGACGAAGCCGTAGAGCTCGAACCCGCGCTTGCCCACATGCGCCCGCAACTGGCCGGCGCCACCTACACCGCTGAAGATGAATCCGGCGATGCGAACCGCTTTGCGCGCGAGCTGGTCAAGCTGTGTGAGGCGGCGGGCGTGAAATTCTTGATGAGCCACACCATCACAGCGCTGCGCAGCACCGGTACGGGAGGGGCGGCTCAGATCGACCATGTGGAGGCGACGGACAGCGAAGGCCGCTTCCAGCGCCTGCGGGCCGACAGCTACGTCTTGGCTATGGGCAGTTTGAGCCCGCTCTACGTGGCGCCTTTGGGCATTCGTCTGCCCATCTACCCGGCCAAGGGTTATTCAGTGACGATGCCAGTCAAAGACGCCAGCATGGCGCACCAGGTGAGCCTGACGGATGATGAATTCAAACTTGTGTTTTCGCGCCTGACGGGGCCCGATAGCGACCGCTTGCGCATCGCTGGCACGGCGGAATTGAATGGCTATGACCGCGACCTGAACCGCGTGCGTTGCGAGGCCATCGTGCGCCGTGTCGAGCAGCTTTTCCCCGGCGCGGGTGACGCATCACAGGCCAGTTTCTGGACGGGCCTGCGCCCGGCTACGCCCAGCAATGTGCCGATCATCGGCCAGAGCAAGCTGCCCAACCTCTACCTCAATACCGGCCACGGCACGCTGGGCTGGACGCATGCCTGCGGCTCGGGCAAGAGCATCGCCCGCATTGTGAGCGGCCTCGCGCCCGAGGTGGATTTCGCGTTCTGCGGCGTGAATGGCCAATCCTCTGTTTCCCTTCCTGGTTCCATAACGTCCGCTGCCCGGTCAGCTGCGGAGCGTTCCACCCCGACCCGTCCACTCGGACCATGAAAATTCACAACATTAGGAGCAACCCATGAAACTCTGGATCAAAACCGTTCTGGCCGCCGGCGCAAGCCTTGGCCTGTTGGCGCTTTCGCCAGTGGCGCTGGCGCAAAGTTATCCCACCAAACCCCTGACCATGATCGTCGCCTTTCCGGCTGGCGGCGGCTCGGATGTGATCGGCCGCCTGGTGGGCAAGGCGATGCAGGATTCTCTCGGCCAGCCCATCATTGTCGAAAACGTGGTGGGCGTGGGCGGCTCGCTGGGTGTGCTCAAAGCGGCCAACGCGGCACCCGACGGCTACACCCTATTGGCGGGCTCGCCACTGGAACTCATCTATACCCCGCTGGGTCTGGCCGCCGCAAAAAACAGGCCGGAAGACATGCGCATGGCCGCACTCGTTGGCCACACGCCGATCGCGATTGTGGTCAGAAAAGACTTGCCGGTGAACACGCTGGAAGAGTTTGCTGCCTTTGCCAAAAAGGCCGACAAACCCTTGAGTTTCGGCTCCACCGGCATCGGCTCGCTGTACCACCTGATGGCTGAGAAAGCCCTGCAAATCTCCGGCGCAAAAGGCCTGCACGCGCCCTACAACGGCCTGGCGCCGTATCTCAAAGACCTGATGGGTGGCGTGCTGGATTTTGCCGTGGTGCCGCTGGTGGGGCCAGTGCTGGGCGCCATTGAAGGGGGCCAGATCAAGGCGCTTGCCGTTGCATCACCACAGTCGATTGCGCGCCTTCCGAAGCTGCCACCGGCACGCAACACCAAAGGTTTTGAAGACTACCAGTTCAGCATCTGGATCGGCGTGCAGGCCAGCCCCAAAACGCCTGAAGCTCAGATCGCGGCGATTCACAAAGCCGTCTATGCCGGTCTGGCCAACCCGGACACGCGCAAGAGCATCGAGGCCAGCGGCACGGTTATTGCAGAGCCTTTGAGCCTTTCGCAACTTGACAGCTTTTACAAGAAGGAAGCCACCACGGGCGCGGCGATTGCCAAGTCGATCAACCTACAGGCGCAATAGGCTGACTCCTGGCGACGACTTTAGAGGGCGCAGCAAGACCCTGAATTGTGCTTTTCTGCACTCAGGCTTGCTTCAATGACTACCAGTTGATAAATTCCGAAGGCAAATTACTCAACAGGCAAACAGCGGAATCAATATCGGCGCAGCGCCATCGAGCTGAATCGAGCAATCGAAAAGGCATAGCTTAAGCTGGGCTGAAAACTGTCCGGCAGATGGGCCCACTTCAGCCCGTTGGGCTGAAGCGCTCTACTACAATTGCGGCCATGAAACCCCGTTGGTTGACGTTCACCATCTGCACTGCGGTGGCCGCCGGACTGCTCCTTGGGGGCATGGCGCTCTTTGACTTTGTTGCGCGCCCACCGGCCGATGCGGGCGTGACTACGCCGAGTATGACAACGCTGACCAAGACGCTGCCAGGCGACTTGATTCCCCCACGCGGGAACGATCCAGCGCCAAGTCCGGTCCCGGCACTCTTCCGGATAGTCGAAATTTCGCGCATCCAACTCATTGGAGTGATCGCGCCGGGCAATCCTAATTTAGGCAGTCAGGGAGTAGCCCTGATTTCCATCGACGGCAAACCGGCGCAGACATTCAGGGTTGGGGATATGCTCCATTCAGACCGGGTACTGCAAGCGATTCAGTCGCAGAGTGTGTCGATCGGTCCACGCGGTAGCACAAAATGGATTTCGCTGGAATTGGCAGCGCCCGGGCTGGCTGCGGACGCCGACCTGAGGGCGGGTTTGCTGGACAACGGACAGGTTGCAGTGCAGCCGAGACCGGCGCTGCAGATATCGGTCGGGCATCCGCCGGCTCCCCAAGTCAGCACTCTGCAGGGAAGTGCCCCGAATGTCCTGCTCAACAATCCTGCCGAAATGGCCCCCGCAGACGCGAGCGGCAATAGCGCGTCATCAAACCGTTGAGCACCGGCCTGTGACTTGCACCCAACGGGTGTCTTATGGCAGCCTGCTGATTCGTTATTGATGTTGAATGCCGTGTTGTGCTCTCAGAACTGACTCATTGAACTTGGCCGTCGTCAATGACTGCTCGCAACAGGCAACTTGCGGGAGACAGACATACGGCGATAAAGTGTCGGTACGCTTTACAGTTCGTTCATGTCAATGTGGGGGCCATGTGCACGCATCCTTGGCAACCCGTTGATTTGTAATAGGTTTGTTACAAAAAGTAGTCAGTGGCACGGTAAATGCTTGAACAACAGTCAGGGTGTCTCGATGGGACGTTCGACTAAAGAAGCATTGGCGTGGTTTATCTCGGGGGCTAGCGCGCATGGTCGTACGCTTTCGGTTTATCCGCTTACCCCGCAAAGCGCTTGGGCGCAGGGACCTTGCAATCGCTTGAAAGACCAACGCGAAATACTTGTATGAAATATCAAACTAGATTTTTCGGAGCAACGCTTCTCTTCTTCATGGCGGCCTGCGCCAGTGCTCAGGAAGAGACGGTGCCTGTAGTGCCCAGTTTTCTGCAAGATTTGACAGAACGGCAACTCAACAGCAAGCCCATCCAACGCTTCCTGCACAACTATCGCCTGCGCGCCAACAACGACGGCTCTTTCCCTGACGCACCGGGCGTCGTTGCTCTGCCACAAATCAACGCGCTGTCGACCGCCAACGTCACCGCGTTTCCTTACGTCCTAAATTCGCGCTGGACGGCGCTCGGCCCGCAGCCGATCACCGGTGGGCAGATCGGCAATGCGCTGACCAACCGCCCGATGAGTGGGCGTGTGGCATCGCTGGCCGTACACCCTGCGGACAACAACCGCTGGCTGGTGGGCACCGCGAACGGCGGTGCTTGGGAAACCAAGGATGGCGGCGTCAACTTTGTCGCGCTGACTGACGCAGCGCCGTCGATGGCCATCGGCGCTGTCGCTTATGCGCCCAGCAACCCGAACATCATTTACCTCGGCACTGGCGAGGCCAGCTTTTCGGGCTCGTCGTTCGGCGGCGAAGGGGTCCTGAAATCCACCGATGGTGGCGTCAACTGGCAGCAACTGGCGGCCGGAACCTTCTTCAAAGGCACCGCATTCTCGGCCCTGATTGTCGATCCCAGCAATGCCAACGTTCTCGTTGCCGCCACCTCGCTGGGCATCTACGGACGCGCTTCCGTCCGGCCTCCGGGTAACGGAGCACGCGGCCTTTGGCGCTCGACTGACGGTGGCGTCACCTGGATCCGTACGCTTAACTCTGATGGCATCTCGATTGCCCCGAGCCCCGGGAACTTTGCGCAGCAGTTCGCCGGCCTGGGCTTCGGCACCAATGTCATCAACGCAGTTCAGCGCTCCACAGACGGTGGCACCACCTGGGCCACGGTGCCCGGCCCATGGACCAGCCTGAGCGGCACTACAGATCGTACCGAAGTGGTCATCGCCCCATCGAACGCTAGCCGGGTTTATGTCGCGGTCAGCAATTCCGTGACGGCCGGCATGTTCGGGTTGTGGACCAGCGCCAACGCGTGGGACGCCAATCCAACCTGGACCCAGATCAGCCTAGCACCTACCGACAACGGGACCGGTACCTTCGGCCCTTGTGCGTTCGATAAGGCGTTTAACTCTGTATCGCCGCAATGCTGGTACAACATGACACTGACCGTGAAGCCCACCGACGAGAACGTCCTCTTTTTTGGCGGAATCCCTCTGTGGCGCCTCAATCTATCCACCAATAATTGGGTGGAGGTTAGCCAGACCGCGTCGCCGGCCAACCGCAACAATGGGATCCACGTGGATCAGCATGCGTCGGCCTGGGCCGGGTCACGCCTGATCATCGGCAACGACGGCGGCGTCTGGAGCAGCACCACCGACGGTGACACCCCTTGGGCCACCCACAACGCCACCCTGGGCACCGTGCAGTACTACGAAGGCTCGCTGCAGCCCGACGCCAGCAAGATGATCGGCGGCTCGCAAGACAACGGCACGCACCTGCGCACTGCCAGCAATGCGTGGCCGCTGATCTTCGGGGGTGACGGTGCCGGCAACATCAGCAGCAGCGTCAGCAACATCGGTGTGTCGTCGCAGAACCAGAACGTGGCCCGGTCCATCAATGGAGGCACAAATTTCACCAACGTGCGTGGCAACTATGGAGGCACAGCACCGTTCATCGGCAAGATGCGCGAGTGCCCGTCGGCGCCCGGCACAGTCATCCTCAACGGCAGCCGCGTGAACAAGACGACAGATTTTTACGGCGGGCCAGCGGCGAGTCTGTGGACCAATGGTGGGGCCATATTCACTCCTGGCACGGCCGGAGTTGGCATCGCATTCGGCAACGACTGCAACACGATTGGCGCCACCCACCGCAACGGCGAAATCCGCATCAGTACCACCGGTGCTTTGACTCCGGCCGCATTCATTGAGCGTGATCCGGGTGGCCAGGTTCCCAACCGGCCTGTGTCCACCATCGTCTTCGACCCCAACAACTCGACCAAGGTCTGTGTCGGCCTGTCAGGATTCACTGGCGGTACCCCGGGCAACATTTACTGCACCAGCAACTTCACCGCTGCCACGCCAATCTGGAGCAACTTTAGCGTTCCGGTCGACGTCTCGATCAACTCTTTGGTTTATGACCCGGCTGTGCCGAACCGGCTGTATGCTGGCAGCGACTTCGGCGTCTGGGTGACCTCGGATGCCGGCGCTTCCTGGGCGCATTGGGGACCGGGCGTCGGCATGCCGAACGTACCGGTGTTTGACTTGGTCGCGCGCGGCGGCAAGCTGGTGGCGTATACCCATGGCCGCGGCGCCTTTGTACTGTCTAACTTCGACCTCAACAACGACGCCTCGGTCACTTGCGCCGATGTAGCCATCGTCAAATCGGTGATGGGCAAGAAGGTCGGAGATGCCGGCTTCAACGTGCTGGCTGACTTGAATGCCGACAACATCATCAACATCCGCGACCTGACGATGATCACCCGGCAGTTGCCTGCTGGCACGTCGTGCCCGTAAAACCCAAGAAGCGAAGTTAAATCAAATGATCAAACAACTACTTTGTGCGGCCGCTCTCGTGCTCGGAGGCGTAGTCGCAGCGCAGGCAGCACCTGTACTTCGGGTCACACCCGCGTTGAGCAACGAGACTGTCGGTAGTGTTTTCACTCTGGACATTCAGATATTCGACGTCACTGACCTCTTTGGCTGGCAACTTGACCTAGGCTTTAGCCCGTTCGTGTTGGTCAGTGCGTCCGCGGCGACCGAGGGAAACTTCCTGGGCGCTGGGCAGACATTCGGCGGCGGTACGGTAGACAATACCGCTGGGACGATCACAAACATGTTCAGCGCCTTGTCGGGTGCCACGGGCGTGACCGGCGACGGCATTCTGGCAAGCATCAGTTTCACAGCTCTGAGTGCAGGCACTGCCATCTTTTCGTTGGCGAATATCCAGCTAATTGACTCAAACCTCGATTCCATTTTCTTCAGTTTTCCGGACGACGCGTTCTCAGCCACGGTCATTATCACAGGGGGTGGCGGTGCGGGCGTGCCCGAGCCCTCGACGCTGGCCCTTCTAGCACTCGCTTTGGCTTGTGTGTTGCTGAGCCGGCATCGGCGAAAATCGTTTTCCGTGAACCGCTGTCATCGTTGATTCACTGTAAGTTTGGGCCGCAGGTTGCAGTCCCGACTTGCGACGCAGTGATTTTGGAACCGGCGTAAGATTGACCCGCACCTGGGCACTCAGCGATGCTGACCAGGCAGTCAATCGCCCGATTTTTAGAATGCATGGAGTTTGAATCGCCCATGAACCTGCGTCGTATGACCCTCTGCTCGACTCTTTGCTTCGCAGCCGTGGTCAGTTGCGGTGGCGGAGGCAGCAACTTTGTGCCTGCCTCGATCGACGGACGCTGGAACGCCTACTCGGACGGTCTCGGCAGCACGCTGACCTTGACCTTGAGTTCGAGAGGCGCACTGGTGTCGGGCACCGGCACCTACAGCGTCGGCGCCATTCGCACTGGCTCGACCGTCGTCGCGGGAACCTACCGATTGCCCTCAGTCATGTTGTCAATCACCTACGATCATGGTGAAACAATGACGTTCGACGGTGCGGTCAACGACAACGGCAATATGAAGGGCAAACTGACTTACAAAAGCGGAGCGGTCATCGACATCGAGTTTGTACGCCCTTGAGCCTGCGTTCGCCAAACAAGTCCCACCTCATTCGTTCGGGCTGTTTTGCAGGCGGCCAAGCCGCAAAAACCCTTGATCAGACAGATACGGAATACTTAGATCCTAGCATTCAAGCGGCGAGCACTCAGGGCTTTCTCATTCTGCTGTCACTGCAGGTTTCAAAGGCCTAGAAACTGGTCAGATCTTTGTTTTGTCGGAGTCCTTGGTAAACCACGAATCGGTGGCTTTAGCGCCCCACTCGGCAACCTGCTTTTCAGCATCGTCTTTGGCACAGCCGTAGCGCTCCTGGATCTTTCCAGCCAGTTGGTCGCGGCGGCCTGCGATGACGTCCATGTCGTCATCCGTCAACTTGCCCCATTGTTCTTTGGCCTTGCCAGTGACTTGTTTCCAGTTGCCTTGAATTTGGTCCCAGTTCATATTGAATTCCTTTGGTGGTTGAAATTTGAAATTGAAAAAAGTGCGTCGCTAGAAAGGTCCCGCCCAATCAAGGACGAACGGAAATTTCGTTCTTGACGGTTTTGACGCCGCTCACCGTGCGGGCCAGATTGCCGGCGATGAACTTCTCGTTGTCGTTCTTGGCGAAGCCGGACAGCATCACGGTGCCGTTCAAGGTCTCGACCCTTATCGACGAGGCGTCCACCTGCTTGTCCTCGATGAAACGTGCTTTAACGCGTGTGGTGATGCCGGTATCGTCAACATACGCGCCCACGGTTTCCTGGCCACGCGTAACAGCGCAGCCGGTTGCAGTCAGCAGGGCAGCAGCAGCCACAGTGGCAGCCATAAGAGTGCGGATTTTCATGGTTGATCTCCAAATTGGTTTTAAAAGTTTGCGCGGCCAGGCGATGTGCCTGGTCCGTGAGCAGAATTTATGGCTTGCACCGGATCGGCACTATCGGCGGCCGGCCCGCAAGCTCGTAGGACAGCGCGCCTGCTGGCAAAATGCATTTCTACTGATGTTTTAACGATCCCCGTCAAGCCGCCATGTACCTTCCTGCCCAATTCAATTCCCAAGACCGGGCGCAGGCCTGCGCG
>JANMCB010000351.1:0-8221 GCA_031360805.1 Rhodoferax sp. | reverse complement strand
CACCAACCGCGCGAACAGCGCCGCATCTGGCTGGAGATGGCGCAAACCAATGCCAATTTGCAGTTGGCCCGCCTGCTCTCGGAAGAAGGCTCGCAGCAAGCCCGCACCCGCGCGCTGGCCGATGCCCTTGACTTGGCGCCCGACAATCTGGATGAACTGCGGATTGAGTGTTTCGACATCTCGCACACGGCGGGTGAGAGTACCCAGGCGTCGTGCGTGGTGTTTCAGGACCACAAAATGCAAAACGCCCAGTACCGGCGCTACAACATCAATGACATCACGCCTGGCGACGACTACGCGGCGATGCGCCAGGTGCTGCTGCGTCGCTACGGCAAATTGTCCGAGGCGCTGAAAGAGGCGAAAACCACCGGACAACTGTCGCCTGGTACGGGGCGCTTGCCGGACCTGGTGCTGGTCGACGGCGGTAAAGGCCAGGTCAGCCAGGCGCGGGAAGTTTTTGAGGAACTGGGGCTGGACTTGGCCTTGATCGTCGGTGTCGAAAAAGGCGAAGGACGTAAGGTGGGCCTGGAAGAACTGGTGTTTGCCGATGGCCGTGAGAAGGTTTACCTGGGCAAGGATTCCGCCGCCTTGATGCTGGTGGCGCAGATTCGTGACGAGGCGCACCGCTTCGCCATCACCGGCATGCGGGCAGCGCGGGCCAAGGTGCGCACGGGCGGCAGCAAGCTTGAAGACATCCCCGGCGTAGGCCCCAAGCGACGCGCCAAATTGCTGCAGCGCTTTGGCGGCGTGCGCGGCGTGGCGCTGGCTGGCGCACAGGACATTGCGCAGGTTGAGGGCATCTCGCGCGAGCTGGCAGACGAGATTTACCGCGCCTTGCATTGACACTTCGTATGCTACATAAAATGTAGCATACTTTGTATATAGTACGAGGGCTAGAGGTCAATTTTACCGGTTTTTTGGGAAAATTGACCTTTTTCCCGCTTAAAATTAACCTGCAGGTTAATTTTAGTGCATCGAGCGCGTCGGCCATGCCAAAAACCAAAAGCTGTTTTTTGCCGCCTGGTCTTTTCACCGCGTCGCTGCTGGCTCTTCCATGGCCAGGCGCCGGGGGCATGCCACAATCTGAGCATGTTCCTGACCATCCCCACCATCATGACCTGGACGCGCATTGTCGCTATTCCATTGATTGTGGGGGTGTTCTACCTCCCGCTGGAGCCGACGACCCGCAACCTCGTTGCCACCGTCATGTTTGTGGTGTTTGCCTGGACTGACTGGCTAGACGGCTACCTCGCGCGCCGGCTCAACCAGACATCGTCTTTCGGCGCTTTTCTGGACCCGGTGGCCGACAAGTTTCTGGTCTGCGCCTGTGTTCTGGTGCTGGTGCATTTGCAGCGGGCTGACGTGTTTGTGGCGCTGATCATTATTGGCCGCGAGATCGCCATTTCAGCCCTTCGCGAGTGGATGGCGCAAATTGGCGCGTCTAAAAGTGTCGCCGTGCACATGATCGGCAAGCTTAAAACGGTTGCGCAAATGGTCGCCATTCCGTTCCTGCTGTTTGACGGCAAGCTCTTCGGCGTGATCGATACGCACCTGTGGGGCACCTGGCTGATCTGGATTGCGGCGGTGCTGACCGTCTGGTCGATGGTCTACTACCTTCAAAAGGCACTGCCGGAAATCAGGGCTCGCGTCAAAAAGTGAGCACAGAGTTGTTCAGGGAAAATGCCCAATCGTGGACAAGGGCCATGCCGGTGGTGTTTGTGCTGATCTGGAGCACGGGCTTCATCGTCGCCCGTTATGGCATGCCCTTGTCGCCGCCCATGAAGTTTCTGGCGGTGCGCTACGCGTTATCCATCCTCTGTTTTTTGCCATGGATTTTTCTTGCCAAGGTCGCCTGGCCGCAAAGCCGCGCGCAGTGGCTGCACCTTGCGGTCACCGGCGTGTTGATGCATGCCTGCTATCTGGGCGGCGTGTGGGCGGCTGTGAAGTCCGGCATGGGGTCCGGTTTGACGGCGCTGATTGTGGGTTTGCAGCCCGTGTTGACGGCACTTTGGCTGTCGTCGATAGCCAAATCAAACGTGGGGGGAAGCAGCCACGTCTCGGCCCGTCAATGGGCTGGTCTGGCGCTGGGGTTGGTCGGGCTGGTGATGGTGGTTTCGCGCAAACTCGGTGCAGGCGATGAAGTGCATTGGCAAAGCATGGTGCTGGCAGTGGGCGCACTGTTGGGCATCACAGTTGGCACCTTGTATCAAAAGCGCTTTGTGGCCCCGTGCGATGTGCGTACCGCCAACGTCGTCCAGCTGGGCGCGGCCCTGGCTTTGACACTGCCACTGACGTTGCTGGAGGTTGAGCCGATGCAATGGAATCTGCAATTGGCGGGCGCGATGGCGTGGTCTGTTTTGGCGTTGACGCTGGGCGGCAGCTCCTTGCTGTATTTGCTGATTCAACGTGGTGCCGCTGCGAGCGTCACCAGTTTGATGTACCTGGTGCCACCGGTCACGGCGCTGCTGGCGTGGCTGCTGTTTTCTGAACCGGTTACTTTGGTCACGTTGCTGGGCACTGTGGTGACGGCCATTGGCGTGAGCCTGGTCGTGCGCACGGCGCCAGCGCAGAAGCAAGGCGGGCGGGCCTGATGGGCATGTTCCCGCAATTTTCAAGCTTCACCATCGAACGCGATGGCGTGGCGCTGCACGGACGTTCAAAAATTTTGGCAAAAGGGCAGGGCGCACCGCTGCTGCTGCTGCATGGCCACCCGCAGTCGCACTGCATGTGGCACCAGGTTGCCCCCGAACTGGCCAGCCGGTTTTCGGTGGTGATGATGGACCTGCGTGGCTACGGTGACTCGGGGCGCCCGGCTTCAGACAAAGCCCACAGCACCTATTCCAAACGGGAAATGGCGAAGGACGCGCTGGCTGTCATGAAGCACCATGGCTTTGGCCGCTTTCAGGTCCTTGCGCATGACCGTGGTGCGCGGGTTGCGCACCGGCTTGCCGCCGATGCACCCGATGCGGTTGAGCGCCTGCTGCTGCTGGACATTGCACCGACACTGGCCATGTATGAAAACACCACCCAGGCGTTTGCAAAGGCCTATTGGCATTGGTTCTTTTTGATCCAGCCGCCGCCCTTGCCCGAGGCCCTGATCGATTCCGACCCGGTGCGTTTTGTGCAAAGCGTAATGGGCAAGCGCCACGCGGGTCTGGCAGCGTTCGCACCCGAAGCGTTGGCAGAGTACGAACGATGCGCCAAAATTGCGGGCAGCGGGCACAGCATTGCCGAAGACTACCGGGCCAGTGCGACCATCGACCTGGACCACGACCGGGCGGACGTGCAACTTGGCCACAAACTTGAACAGCCGCTGCATGTGCTCTGGGGCAAGCATGGCGCAGTGGGCCAGTGTTTTGACGTGATGGCTCTTTGGCGCGAGCGGGCCCGTGTAGTGACCGGCCGGGCGGTTTCGTGCGGCCACTACATTGCAGAAGAGAATCCGGCAGACTTGCTGCAGGAAGCGTTTCAATTTTTCAGGAGGTAACCCGATGAGCACACAGAAACCCAGACACAAAATCGCAGTCATTGCCGGCGACGGTATTGGCAAGGAAGTCATGCCTGAAGGCCTGCGCGTGATGCAAGCCGCTGCCACCAGGTTTGAGATTGACCTGCAATTTGACCACTTCGATTTCTCAAGCTGGGACTACTTCGAAAAGCACGGCAAGATGATGCCGGACAACTGGAAAGAACTGGTGGGCGGTCATGACGCCATTTACTTCGGCGCCGTCGGCTGGCCCGAGAAAATCGCCGACCATGTTTCGCTGTGGGGGTCGTTGCTGCTGTTTCGCCGCGAGTTCGACCAATACGTGAACCTGCGCCCTGCGCGCCTGATGCCAGGCATCATCGCGCCGGTAGTGCGCCGGGATGGCAGCGCGCGGCTGCCGGGCGAAATCGACATGTACATCGTGCGGGAAAATACCGAAGGCGAGTACTCAAGCATTGGCGGGCGCATGTACCCGGGCACTGAACGCGAAATCGTCATGCAGGAGACCGTGATGTCGCGCCACGGGGTTGACCGCGTCCTGAAGTTCGCGTTCGAACTTGCGCAGTCGCGCCCCAAAAAGCACCTCACCAGCGCCACCAAATCCAACGGCATTGCCATCACGATGCCGTACTGGGACGAGCGGGTGGTCGAGATGGCAAAAAACTACCCGGGTGTCCTGGTGGACAAGTTTCATATTGACATCCTCACTGCCCATTTTGTACAGCGCCCCGATTTTTTCGACGTGGTGGTTGCCAGCAACTTGTTCGGTGACATCTTGAGTGACCTGGGCCCGGCTTGCACCGGAACCATTGGCATTGCGCCCAGCGCCAATCTGAATCCGCTGCGCAACTTTCCCTCACTGTTTGAGCCGGTCCACGGTTCAGCACCCGACATCGCCGGCAAAGGCATCGCCAACCCGATCGGACAAATATGGTGTGGCGCGATGATGCTTGAATTCCTGGGCTACAAGGCAGCACACGATGCCGTCATGTCGGCGATTGAAAAGGTGCTTGAACCCAAAAGCGGCGCACCGCGCACGGCCGACATTGGGGGGAGTGCAAGTACCACGGATGTGGGTCGAGCCATCGCTGCAGCGATTTAGCCCGGCGTCAGGAAATCTGTTTTGTCAAGGTTGAAATTGCCATTTTCCGGGTTGGGCGCGAGAATTTTTTTTCTTCCACGAATGGTAAAAAACTGTTCACAATCGGTCAGCGGCACGAATAATTCAGTCTAAAATCCGGCCTCGCGCCACTGTGTTGTCGAGGGTGATCAAGGCCTTTAATTGCACATGCCGCAAAAGTTTCGATCTGATGCGAGCCAGATGAGTCGGTTCAAAAGACCAGCGCAGGGGCCAGAAACAGAAAGATAAGATTCATGTTGACGAGACAACTCGACTAACTCTTCCGCCAAAAAAGGGGTTCTTTGTGAATAAAACCGAACTGATTGAGCACATTGCCAAGCACGCTGACATTTCCAAGGCTGCTGCCACCCGGGCACTGGAATCCACTATTGGTGCCGTCAAGACGACACTCAAAAAAGGCGGCTCCGTGTCGCTGGTGGGTTTTGGCACTTTTGCAGTGGGCAAACGTGCTGCCCGTCTGGGGCGAAATCCCCGTACTGGCGTTGCGATTAAAATTAAGGCAGCCAAGGTTCCCAAGTTCCGTCCAGGCAAGGCTTTGAAAGAAGCCTTGAATTGAATCCCGCGACAGAAAAGTTTTGAAGTGGGGTGATTAGCTCAGTTGGTAGAGCGGCGCCTTTACACGGCGTAGGTCGGCGGTTCGAGCCCGTCATCACTCACCACCCAGCAGCAAAGGCGAACCGGCGGTTCGCCTTTTTTGTTGTGGGTCTCGTTGCCAGTTTGGTTGCCGGTCTGGTTGTCATCTGGTTGCGGTTTTTGTAGTTTTGAATAGCACGTTCTTGCGCTCTGGGCAGCCGCCTGCAGGCCGGAACGGAATGCAAAGGTAAGTCCATGTTTGATTTCGTACGCAAGCACACGAAAATTATGATGTTCGTGATGTTCTTGCTCATCATTCCGTCATTCGTGCTGTTCGGCATTGATGGCTACAACCGCAACCGGGACAAGGGTGAAGCGGTTGCACGGGTCGGCGGCAATGACATCAGCCAGGGCGAGTGGGATGCAGTGCACAAATCTGACGTGGACCGCATCCGGGCCCAGCGGCCGGAAATCGACATCAAGATGCTTGACACGCCGGAAGCCCGCTATGCCTCACTCGAACGCCTCGTGCGCGAGCGCGTGCTGCTGCAGGCTGTTGACAAAATGAAGCTGCAGGCGGGCGACGCGAAATTGGCGCGTGAGTTGCAGCAGGACCCCACCATTGCGTCCTTGCGGCTGCCCGACGGAACGCTGGACAAGGACCGCTACCGCCAGTTGGCGGCGGGCCAGGGATTGACCCCCGAAGGTTTTGAGGCGCGCGTTCGCCGGGACATGTCTGTCGCGCAAGTGCAAAATGTGTTCAACAGCACTGGTTTCACAGTGCCAAAGCAGGCGGGTGTCTCTTTGAGTGCCTACTTTGAGCGGCGTGAAATTCAGTATGTGGTTTTTTTGCCAGCGGATTTTGCAGCCAAAGTGACCCCGACGGATGCTGAGCTTGACTCGTTTTACAAAGACAACACAGCGCAGTTCAAAGCTGCCGAGGGCGCAGACGTTGAATACGTGGTGCTGGATCTGGATGCCGTCAAGAAGTCCATCACGCTCAACGAAGCCGACCTGAAAACCTATTTCGAACAGAACCAGGCGCGCCTCAATGGGGCGCAGGAGCGCCGAGCCAGCCACATTCTCATCAACGCGGCGAAAGACGCGCCAGCGGCAGACCGCGACAAGGCCAAGGCACGTGCTGCTGAATTGCTGGCTGCAGTGCGCGCAGCCCCTGCCACTTTTGCTGAGGTTGCCAAGAAAAATTCGCAGGACAGCGGCTCGGCCCCGGTCGGCGGTGACCTTGATTTTTTCGGTCGTGGAGCCATGGTGAAACCCTTCGAAGACGCAGCGTTCGCGCTTAAGAAAGGTGACATCAGTGACGTTGTGGAATCAGATTTTGGCTACCACATCATCCAGCTTACCGACATCAAGGAGCCCAAGCAGAAGAGTTTTGACGAGTTGAAAGCGACCATTGAATCGGACCTGAAGTCCCAGCAAGCCAAGACCAAATATGCGGAACTTGCCGAAGCCTTCACCAATGGAGTCTATGAGCAGTCAGACAGTCTGAAACCAGTGGCCGAGCGACTCAAACTCGAGATCAAAACTGCCAGCGGGCTGACGCGACAGGCCGCGCCGGGTGTTACTGGCGTTCTGACCAACCAGAAACTGCTGGCGGCAATCTTCAGCGCTGATTCGATTGAGAAGAAGCGCAACACAGAGGCCGTCGAGACTGCACCCAATCAAATGGTCGCCGCACGAATTTCAAAATACACCGCGTCAAGCACCTTGCCGTTTGCCGAAATTCGCAGCCTCGTGAAAGACCGGTTGGTTGCCCAACGGGCGGTTGAGCTGTCAAAAAAGGAAGGGGCGCAAAAGCTGACCGCCTGGAAAGCCGATGCCTCGCTAGCCGCTTTCCCGGCGGCAACCGTCGTTTCGCGTGATCAGCCGAAAAATGTTCCGCCACAGGTGCTCGAAGCCGCCTTGAAGGCTGACACAGCCAAGCTGCCAAGCGTCAGCGGCATTGATCTGGGCGCGCAGGGATACGCCATCGTCAAAGTCAATGCGGCCATTGCGCGGCCTGCGCCACCTGAAGCCGCCGCCAAGGAAGAACAGATGCAGTACACCCGGGGATGGAGCAATGCGGAGAGCATGGCGTACTACAACTTGCTCAAAGAGCGTTTCAAGGCGCAAATCCTGGTCGCAAAACCTGTGCGCTCGACATCGACCTCCGCACAGGTGGGCAGCTAATAGGGACCTAACACCGGTATAATTCCGGCAAACGGTGGCTGTAGCTCAGTTGGTAGAGTCCAGGATTGTGATTCCTGTTGTCGTGGGTTCGAGCCCCATCAGCCACCCCACCATTTGAAAGAGCCCGTCAACGCAGAGTTGGCGGGTTTTTTTTCGGGTTTTGGCCTGCGTTCCCAGGCTTCCTCGTAAACTCATGTTTCATGTGGTGATACCTAGACGCTGGCTGGGGGTGCTCTCGTCTAAGTCAAAAAAAGGCAACTGACGGTTGGCATTCCCTTCTTTGAGTGATGGAAAACTTCTCCGAAGATCAATTGTTGGTCCTGGTTTTTCTGATGGCGATGGGCCTCGCGGTGCTCGCCGTTCTTCTCTGGAAGTCGTGGCATTGGCAAATCCAGCGTAGCGCCGGCAAGGCCATGAAGCGCGGCAACGAAATTTACCGCGATTGGCGACAGGACACCGTTCGCCAACCCCTGGAGTGAGTTTTAGGGGCGATCAGGGCTCCAGCGATGCGCTCCAACGGTTTCCCCAATCCGGCGCTTCATCCGTCGAATCCGTCAGGCCGCGCTTGCGCAGGGTCTCGGTTTGGCGGCGATCTAATTTCGTCGGTCGACCGTGTATCAAGCTCAAAGCGGGTTCAGGCGCAATCCGGCGGGCCACAGCGGCTTGCAGGCGCAAACGGGTTGACTCCCGGGTTTCTTCAAACAGCAGGGCCGCCACCGGGGCAGGACCGCGCTTGTCGCTGACGCCAAGAACCTGCACGGTACGGCTCACGACCCCCTGGCGCAGTTGCACGAGATCGCCCGCCTTGACCTCGCGGGACGCTTTAGCCG
>JANMCB010000349.1:0-3438 GCA_031360805.1 Rhodoferax sp. | reverse complement strand
GTGTCCCCGACAGCTTGGCCGCGCCGAACAACCTGCCGCAGAACTTCTTCAACGTCAATTCGCCGCGCGGCGCCGTGTTCTCGACGCCGGGGACGGGCGTCGCGGTCAGCGCCAACGCCGGTGTCGCGCCGATCGAATTCGCCAACATCAACCCGGCCTACTCGCAGATCTTCCAGGCCTTCAGTGCGCAGCGGCTGTTCGCGGCGATCGGCAGCAACGTCGTCGATGTCAATTTCTTCGCCGCCGGCACCACCAATGCTGGCTCCACGTCGGCATTTGCATCAATCTTCACCGATGTCGATCTCCTGGGCGCGACGGCGATTGAGTACTTCGACGGTGCCGTGTCGCTGGGGCTGTTCGTGGTGCCAGTCGCCAACAACGGGCTGTCGTTCCTGGGCGTTCGCTTTGATGCTGGCGAGCGGATCACGCGCGTTCGCATCACCAGCGGCAACGCCGCTCTCGGGCCAAACGACGGTGGCAACACCGATGTCGTCGCCATGGACGATTTCCTCTATGCCGAACCCCAACAGTTCCGGGCGGTCCCCGAGCCATCGAGCTTGGCGCTGGTCGCCTTGGGACTGGTCGGCTGCCTGGCCAGACACCGTCAGTGCCGACATGGCGCAGGCTCGAAAAAGCAGGCTACTTAAGTTGAATGCGCCTACCAGGATCATCCGCCTAACGGGCCTGGCTTAAGCCGCCACGCCGCAAAAATAGCCTACGAACGCTCTGCAAGCGCTTTCAGATTGGCCAGACCTTCCTCGTATTTGCCGCCCACCATTTTGTCCATGTTGAAGACCAGCCCCATCAGCTTGGACACAAACGGGCTGGGCCCGAACATGGCTTGAGTAACCTGGGTCATCTCGGGGTTGCCAGTCTGCGGCGTCAACACAAACTCGACCTTGTTTTTAGCCTCAAATGGCTTCATGAAATGCAGATCCAGCGCCACCTTGGAAAATGGACTTGACTCCACAATCTCCATGCGCCCCTGGCCAACCTGGCTGTTGCCGGACCACTCATAAATGGCCCCAACCCCGCTTTTGCTGCCGCTGTAGGTGCGTTTGAGCGCTGGATCAATTTTTTCCCATGGCGACCAAGGCTCCCATTCGTGCAGATCGTTGACCAATGCAAAAATCCTGTCGGGCGGCGCCTTGATCACAATGCTTCGTTCGACGCGAAATCTATCAGGCCGCATGGCAGCAATGATCAGAATGACCGCCACGGCAGCCAGCACAATCCAGAGAGCGGTTTTCAGCATGGTTTCTCCAACGCCGGGTCGGCGGCCAGGTTATTTGATTTTCAGGCCGGCCAGCTTGGCGTCGTCCGGCGGGTAATGCAGGTCAAGTGATTTGAGCTTGTCGCGCACCAGCGTTGCAATCATCAAATTGCGGTGCGTCTTGGAATTGGCGGGCACCACCGTCCACGGCGCCCAGGGTGTGCTGGTGGCGCCCAGAAGCGCCGCATAGGCCTTCTGGTAACTGGCCCACTGTCTGCGCACTTCAAGGTCGCCGGCGCTGAACTTCCAGCGCTTGGTTGGGTCATCAACGCGCTCCTGCAGGCGCTCGCGCTGCTCGTCAAAGCCGATGTGCAGCATGAATTTCATGACCACGGTGCCGGTCTGCACCAGCATTTGCTCAAACGCATTGATGTGGGCGAAACGCTGCGCAGTCTGCGCCGGTTTGATCCAGCCGTTCACCACCGGAACCAGCACGTCTTCGTAGTGGCTGCGGTTGAAAATGACGAACTCACCCGCCGCAGGCACTTGGCTGTGAATGCGCCACAAGTAGTCGTGCGCCAGCTCGTGGCCGGTCGGCGCCTTCCACCCAAATGCATGCACGCCCAACGCTGTGGTGCGCCCAAAGACGCCGCGAATGGTGCCGTCTTTGCCCGAAGTATCCGTGCCCTGCAGTACGACCAGCAGCTTGAAACGCCGGTCGGCATAAAACAGGTCTTGCAGCAGGTCCAGTTCAATCGCCAGGGCCTCTACCGCGGCCTTGTCCTGCGCCTTGTCGCCGCTTGAAAATGGCTTTTCAGAGGGCTGGCAGGCATCCAGGGGAAATGGCGCCCCAACCCCTTGTGTGGGCGGCTGCCATGGTGCCAGCCTGGAAGCTTCTGTATCGGTTTTTTTGGGCATGTCGCTCCTTGGATGTCTGTGACATTCTCACAGATTGGACACGTTCCTGCAGGCAGATTGACGAGCGAAACATTAGTGAAGCTTCGCATGCCTTCAATTATCATTTGCTACGTTAAAAATAGCAAACTATGTATATAATACGAGGGCTAGAGGCAAATTTGACTGCTTTTTTTGCCAAAATCGACCATTTTGGAGGAAAAAATTAACCTGCAGGTTTACTTTTTACAGGACAACAGCCATCAACCAGGTTTGCATTGCGCAATCGGGACCGGGCTTTTCAGGGCCTGTGGTAGTCCTGCACCGTCTCCCAGGCTACGGTCTGCAAATGCCGTGCGACGGCCGCATCAAGCCCGGCGTGGTAGCTCAAGCCCACTGGCGACTTTTTGAACAGTGCGGCATAAGTGGTGCAGGCGGCAAGATAGGTGCCCATGAGCGTCGGGTGGCGCTTGTCGGCAATGGTGAGGGCAAGGTCCGGACGCTGTGAGAGCGAGCGGGCGAACGCCAGCCCGGCAGGAATCACAAACGCGTCGTTGTCGTTGGCGGCCTGGGTGTAGGCATCGGCCAGTTGCTGGGTCATCTCTGGCGCATCGGCGTACGCCCACGACATGAAGAAGACCGGTTTCGCGCCGTGCCTGCGGACAATCTCGCTGTTCTTTTTGGCGAAATCCGTGAACACCGCCTTGAGTTCGGGGTGGATCGGGCACTGGCTGCAATCCATCATGATGGCCAGGTCAAACAGTCTGTCAAGCTTGTTGAAAACGATCTTGTTGTCCGCGTCAAACGAGTAGGAGCTCAACGCTTTCGGGCGAAAGTAGGACTCCATGTCATGCCAGTCAAACCCGGAGCCGCTGATGGTGACTGACACGCTGCGCAAGCCCCGGCTGCCTGCCGCCGAGCGGTTGAGTTGTGTCACATGGCCGTGCAGGCTGTTGTTGTAATAGAAAAAGCTGTTGCCCGCATACAGCGCCGACGATGGGTTTGTCACGCCCGAATCGAGCACCTTGGGTTTCACCTGGGCCTGTAGCGGTGTCAGCAGCAGCAGACTCAGGAAGCCCGCGATCAGTGTGCCCGTGTAACCCTGCCAACGATATGAAAAATTCATGGTCTGATTATTTTGCAGAGATTATTTGATCGAACGAATGCCAGGCCGCGCGCCCACCAATGGGCTATTCACCCAAATACGCCGCGCGTACTTTCGGGTCGCTCAGCATCACCTTGGCGTCCCCGCTCATGGTGATCAGGCCAGACTCCATCACATAGCCCCGGTCGGCAATGCCCAGGGCACGGCTGGCGTTCTGCTCAACCAG
>JANMCB010000308.1:0-5456 GCA_031360805.1 Rhodoferax sp. | reverse complement strand
GAGTACAAAGTCAGCCCGGTCCTGGAACGCGCGGTGGATCGTATCTTCACGCTGCACGCCGACCACGAACAAAATGCTTCGACCTCGACGGTGCGTTTGTGTGGTTCGTCAGGTACCAACCCTTTCGCGGCCATCGCTGCGGGCGTTGCCTGCCTGTGGGGCCCGGCTCATGGTGGTGCCAATGAAGCCTGCCTGAACATGCTCGAAGACATCCAGAAAATGGGTGGAATCAGCAAGGTTGGCGAGTTCATGGAAAAGGTGAAAGACAAGAACTCTGGCGTCAAACTGATGGGCTTTGGTCACCGCGTCTACAAGAACTACGACCCGCGCGCCAAGCTCATGCAGGAAACCTGCAAGGAAGTGCTCAAAGAGTTGGGGCTGGAGAACGACCCTCTGTTCAAACTGGCTATGGCGCTGGAGAAAATTGCCCTGGAAGACGACTACTTTGTGTCGCGCAAGCTGTACCCCAATGTCGATTTTTACTCTGGCATTGTTCAGCGCGCCATTGGCATCCCGGTGCCATTGTTCACGGCCGTGTTTGCCTTGGCCCGTACCGTCGGCTGGATCGCGCAGCTGAACGAGATGATTGGCGACTCCGAGTACAAAATCGGCCGTCCCCGGCAGTTATTTACCGGCTCCAATCCGCGCGACGTTATGCCGCTGGCGCAGCGCTGAAAAACTGCCGACAGCCGCCACACCGACGGTTGGTCGGCTGCAATGTAGTTTTAACCTTACTTCGGTTCTGGCGGCTTGACCTTGACCAGGCCGGACAAGGCGGCAAAAGGGTTCGGCTTCGCCTCGGCTGAATCGGCAAAATCAGCGTCAGACACGGCAAGCTTGGCCGGCACTGGGCAGACCTCGTGCCGGGGGATCAGCGGCACCTCAAGCACCAGTTCATCTTCAATCAGCTCAGCCAGGTTGAACTCGCGACTCAACACCAGCAGGTCTTCTTCGCAATCGTCATCCTGCTCCAAAGCCTCCGCTTCATTCGCGACAAAGCGGAACAGCCGCTCTGGCGAAACATGCACATCCACCGGACCCAGGCAACGCTGACACACCAGTGGCAGTACAGCGTCCAGCGAAAGACGCAACCACGACTCCTGCTTGCCGGTGGCGCCCAGACGCTCCTCCCCACGCGCGGTCCAGTTGAAGGTCAGGTCCGGACTTTGTCCGCGCAAATCCTGAGCCAATCGCCCGTAATTCGACAATGAATCCGTCCCGGACATTTCATGCCCGGATTGTGCCAATGCCTTGATATCCAGACGGGTGGGCGCTGCTGAGTGTTCCATGCTGCCAGTGTAAGAGAATCAGGACATGCCCAACTTAAAACACCAACCACAACTCAGAAAACTCATTCTCGGTTCTACCTCGGTGTACCGCCGGGAACTCCTTTCACGCCTGCGCCTGCCATTTGATGTGGTGGCTCCCGGCGCTGACGAGTCGCCCAGGCCCGCCGAGACACCGGGTGACCTGGCCTGCCGACTCGCTCTGGCCAAAGCGCAGGCTGTAGCGCAACTTCACCCAAGTGCCGTGGTCATAGGATCGGATCAGGTGGCCGACCTGGACGGCGAACCGCTGGGCAAGCCGGGTACGCACGACCGCGCGACTGAGCAATTGAAGCGCATGCGCGGCAGAACCGTGATCTTCCAGACTGCCCTGGCGGTGGTCTGCCTTGAATCCGGCTTTGAGCAGTCTGACCTGGCGGCGGTGCGAGTGAAGTTCCGCGACTTGAGCGATGCCGAAATTCAAGCCTATCTGCTTGCAGAGCAGCCTTACGACTGTGCCGGCAGCGCCAAAAGTGAAGGCCTTGGCATCGCCCTGCTGGATTCGATCGACAACGACGACCCGACGGCACTGGTCGGCCTGCCGCTGATTCGAACCTGCCGGATGTTGCGTGCTGCCGGAGTAAACATACTATGAGCGCCACCCCCATCGTCACCACCGTGCCAAAGGGCACGCTTTATCTCGTGCCCGCTCCGCTGGACTTTGGCTGCGCCGATCAGGCCGGACTGGCGGATGCAATTCCACTGGGAACCTTGCAAGTGGCAGCGCGCCTAGGCTACTGGATCTGCGAAAACGCCAAGTCAACCCGCGCCTATCTCAAGCGCATTGATGCCTTGCAAGCCTTGTCCAACCCAGTGCAATCGCTGCAAATTCAGGAGCTGCCAAGGGAAGTCCACAAAAAGGGGGACCACCACGGCCAGTTCGACGCGAAGCACCTTCTAACCGCCGCCCTGCAAGGCCATGATGTAGGTTTGATCAGCGAAGCTGGCATGCCCGCCGTGGCCGATCCGGGCTCCTCGGTGGTGCGTGCCGCGCACGATTTGGGTGTTGCCGTGGTGCCCTTGGTGGGACCCGTGTCGCTGCTGCTGGCACTGGCTGCGAGCGGCCTGAACGGTCAGAATTTTGCATTCGTCGGCTACCTGCCGACCGACAGCGAAGAGCGCATTTCCAGAATCCGCGAGCTCGAGTCCCTGGCGCTTAAAACCGGGCAAACCCAGTTGTTCATTGAAACGCCCTACCGCAATGCCGCCATGGTGCAGGCCCTGATTCAGACGCTGCAACACAACACCCGTCTGGCCGTCTGCAGTGGCCTTACGCTGGCCCGTGCGGCAATACGCAGTGAAACCGTCAAGCTTTGGAAACAGCGGGCATCAACACTGGACAACGCCACCCCGGCCGTGTTTTGCATCGGGCGGTGACGCCGGAGCGCTGTTATGTGACGCTAACCTTCTGATATCACCAGTGATATCAATATATCTGCAGAAGGACAAAATTACCTGCTTTTCCAGGTTTTACCAATGAAATATGCCCCTAGTCCTAAAATTATATAAACAGTTTGCTATATATAATATAGCGCTTGAGCGCCTTGAGTTAAAGGGCCGCCGTCGGCCATCGGTAACCCAGTACCGCAGTCAGAGGATAGAAATGCTCCCGCACCTGATCCAGCTGGTTGCCACCCAGCAAATGCACATGCGTGGAGTCTGAATGCAGGTAGAACCCGACATGGCCACGCCAGCCATCGGGTTCATCGCGGCTCAGCACCACGATGCAGCCTTCGCGCGGCCCATCCAGTGCCTCGCCCCAAGTAAGCCAGGACCGCGCCAGCGCCGACCCGGTGCCGGCAACGCCAACCTGGCCAAGACACCAGTTGATGAACGAGGAACACCACGACGCCTTGTCGTCGTACCCACTGATGTTGGTCAGTGCATGGTATTGCTCAATGCGCGGATTGCTCTGGCCGGGGGGAAACGTGGCCACGCCAAGTTCGCCAGAAGCGACGGCCATCCAGGTGGGTGACATCGAACTCGCGCTCTGCCTAGCGCAAGGCTGGAATCGCCTTCAACGCCCGCACCGAGCCTTCGCCGATCGACGCGCCGAAGCGTTTGACCAAACGCTCGGCCACGTTGTCACGCCGCGTGTAGTCGACGATCTCTTCAGCTTTGACGACTTCACGCGCGACAAAATCGAGGTTTCCAAAACTATCGGCCAACCCGAGCTCAATCGCCTGCTGACCACTCCAGAACAGGCCACTGAACATCTCGGGGGTTTCTTTCAGACGCTTGCCTCGGCCCACCTTCACCACGTCAATGAACTGCTTGTGGATTTGATCCAGCATCTTTTGCGCGAAGGCGCGCTGCTTCTCCGTTTGCGGGCTGAACGGGTCCAGAAAACCCTTGTTTTCGCCAGCGGTCATCAAGCGCCGCTCCACGCCCAGCTTCTCCATCAATCCGGTGAAGCCGAAGCCATCCATCAAAACGCCAATGCTGCCAACGATACTGGCTTTGTCGACGTAGATTTTGTCAGCTGCAACGGCAATGTAATAGGCCGCAGAAGCGCAGGTTTCTTCAACAACGGCATACACCGGCTTGTTGTGTTTTGCCTTGAGCCGCTTGATCTCATCGTTGATGATGCCCGCCTGTACCGGGCTGCCACCTGGTGAATTGATCAACAGCACCACTGCCTGCGCGCCGGGGTCTTCAAACGCGGCTTTCACGGAAGCCATGATCAGGTCAGCGCTGGCTTCGGCCCCAGAGGCGATTTCGCCCTTGATTTCGATCACGGCCGTATGAGGTTGCAAGATATCCCTGTGCGCGCCCGTGCGGCTCATGGCAGACCAGGTTAAAAACACAAAGAATGCAAGCCAGGCCAGCCCCATGAAAGTCTTCCAGCGGCGGCGCGTTTTTTGTTCACTCAGCGAGTCAAATGCCAGTTTCTCCAAAGCCGCCCGCTCCCACCCGGGGGCAGTGGAGGCCGGGGACGCCAGTCGATCATTCGCAGACTTCTGGGCAGACCCCATCATCGGCGCATCACGCTCCTGCGCCGGGGCGGTGGAGAAGTTGGGTTCCTTGGGGGGCTGTGTGTTTTGAAAATCTGTCATTCAGGTCTCTTTAAAGGGCTAAAACTCGACCGCCTTGAGGTCGTGCGCAGTATGCCAGTGGACCACGCCATCCTGTTCCGTGAGGGCAATTTTCTCCAGGCCGCCGCGGCAGGGGCCGCCCGCGCAGGCACCGCTTGACGGGCTGTACAGGGCGCCGTGGGTGGCGCAGATCAGCCACTGGCCGCTGCTGTCGAAAAACTGGTTGGGCTGGAAGTCCATCTCCATCGCCACGTGGGCACATTCATTGACATAGGCGTGTGAGGCGCCTTCAAAACGAATCGCGAAGGCGCGGCAATTCCGGCCACGGTACACCACGTCAAACGGGACGGCCTCGCTGCTGTCTTTCAGGTCCGCCGAATTGCACAGCGCAATGACCTCCTCGCCAAGGGTGTTCAGGGAATCAGCCATTCGACACCAGCCAATCATGCAACTCGCGCACCGAATGCGCCACAAACAACGGCTTGAATGCCTCAAACGCGCCACGCTCATGCGCGCCGTAGCTCACGCCCACGCTCGGGCAGCCCGCGTTCACGGCCATCTGCAAATCATGCGTGGTGTCGCCAATCATCAAGGTACGCTCTGGCCGTGCACCAAATTCAGCCATGAGCTCGTTGAGCATTTGCGGATGCGGCTTTCCGCGCGTTTCATCCGCCGTGCGCGAACCGTTGAATACGCCTCTGAGCTCGACCGCGTGCAGCGCGTCGTCCAGCCCGGCGCGGCTTTTGCCCGTCGCCACAGTCAGCAAATGCTGGCGCACCTTCAGCGCAGCGAGCAAGGGCAGCACACCGTCAAACAGGCTGATGTCACGCTGATGTGCCAGGTAATGATGGCGGTACCGCTCACCCAGCGCGGGATATTTTTCCTTCGGCACGTCAGGCGCAGCATGTGCCAGCGCGGGCATCAGCGCCATGCCAATCACAAATGAAGCCGCCTCGTCGGTCGGCACCGTGCCGCCCACGTCACGCACCGCCTCCTGAATGCAGCGGGTGATGATCGCAGTGGAATCGAACAGCGTGCCGTCCCAGTCGAAGGCGATAAGGTCGAATTGGCGGGGCGGATGATGGTTCATCGGACG
>JANMCB010000532.1:0-1920 GCA_031360805.1 Rhodoferax sp. | reverse complement strand
CATGGCAAACAGAAACAGGTTGACCAGCACATACACCGACGCATGGGCATACCAGCCGAGCTTGGCCCCGGCGCGGCGGCGCGCCAGGGTATCAATTTCTTCGGGTGTCAAAGGGGTGTTCATGATTTTCATTCTAAGGCGGCGTTGGGTTGCTCAGGGTCACAGGCTGGCCGCGACGATGGCGGCCAGTGCGGGGGCGTTCAAAGTCATGCCGATGTGGTTGGCGCCGGGTACGAGGGTGATGGGGACGGTCTTGCCGGCCTCTGCAAGAACCGCGGCATACTGGTCTGGAAACATCAGCTCATCATCGACCCCCGCGATCAGTTTCAGGGCAGCGGGTGCGCGCCGGATGTCGTTGGCGTAGTCCAGGTGCGCACCAAAGTTGGTAGCCAGCGCGTAGGAGTAGCTTGATGTCAGGAAGCGTTTGGCCTCTTGCAAATTTGATCACGATACTGCTCCTTACCAGGGGTCACGCTGGACGAGCAGGCGCGCTGTAAAGCTTCGCTTGCCAGGTGCGGTGACTGGCCTGTGGATGCCGACCAGTCGCACTAGGCGAAGCGCCCGCGCCGTGAAGATGCCATTGAACGCGCCATACAGCAACGCAATGGGCAGTGCAAAGCCGGCATCCCGTGCCGCGGCGGGGTTCATGGCCAGTTCGATGCCGACGATGTATTTGGTCATGAAGATGCCGAGAATCAGCAGCAACGGCACGACGCTTCCTGGCACGACAAAGGTTTGCGACGACGCCTCAAACCGGGTGCCCTGCGGCGACCGTATTTTCAGCAACATCGCCGTAACGCCGGCTACGGCGACAAGCCAGGCGATGGCGACAACCCCCATTTGCCCGCTGGTGCCAAACTCCGAGTAAATGCCGTACAGCGCAAATCCGAGCCAGGCAATGGGCATGACGGCGACCCGGCGAAGCCCAACCACACGGCGCTTGAGTTGGCTGGCGCCCAGTGCCAGCAGGGCGGCCAGAAGGCCCCAGACCCAAACAGGAGTGCGCTGAACGATAGTGCCAAGCGCCTCGGGATGCTGGGTGAGAAGTTGAAGCAACATGATGTCTGTCCTTTAAGTTCTGAATATGTTTGAAAATCAATACTATTAAATAAATAGCAAACTATTTATATAACACGAGGGCTAGGTTCCAATTTGATTGGTTTTTTGCCAAAAATCATCGTTTTTTGAGATGAAAATTAACCTGCAGGTTAATTATTTGCCTCGCAGGCGTCACACCAGGCCAAGCCACTGGTGCAGCGTGAACGGCAATCAACGGTGTGATTTGGGGGCTGATTGGCATGGTGGGCTCCTGTCGTTGGATGAATCGATGGAGCGAACTTTGCCGCGATGCGCTTGCGGCTTCCACCGCTGTGGGACGAATTGCGGGTTGGCGGGCGCGAAACGGTGGATTTGAAACGCCAAATGCGCGAGCTTGGCGCGTTTACGCCAGCGATAATCCCGCCAGTTGGGTGGTTTCACCCGTTTTTTTGGTTTCAAAAGGGAGTGTGCGTGGATCTTGTTTTGCTGCTGAAAGCCGCCATCATGGGCGTGGTCGAGGGGTTGACCGAGTTTTTGCCGATCTCGTCGACCGGGCATTTGATACTGGCTGGCGCCTTGTTGGGCTTTGACGACGAGAAGGCCAAGGTGTTTGACATCGCGATTCAAACCGGCGCCATCTTTGCGGTGATTCTGGTTTACCGGCAGAGGATTCGCGACACGGTGGTTGCCTTGCGGTCCACGGATGCCTCGGGCAAACAGGCGCGGCAATTCGCGCTGAATGTGTTGATCGCCTTCATTCCTGCCGTGGTGCTGGGGCTGCTGTTTGGCAAAGCCATCAAGGCGAATCTGTTCACCCCGGTCGTCGTGGCCAGCACTTTCATCATCGGCGGCTTCATCATTTTGTGGGCCGAACGGCGTCAA
>JANMCB010000170.1:0-2119 GCA_031360805.1 Rhodoferax sp. | reverse complement strand
CCGTGGATTCACCTGCTTTCGCCAACCGAACGTGAGCGCGCTGCCGAAGACCTGAAAATTTCAGAAGCCAGACCCGGCGAATATGTGTGCCGAATGGGTCGACCGGTAACCTACTGGATTGGCGTGGTCGATGGCTTATTGAAAATGAGCACAAGCGACGCCGACGGAAAGAGCATGACCTACACCGGTGTTCCACCAGGCGGCTGGTTTGGCGAGGGCACGGCGCTCAAGCGCGAGGCCTACCGCTACAACATCCAGGCGCTGCGCAAAAGCCGGGTGGCGGGCTTGCACGTCGATACCTTTCACTGGCTTCTCGACAATTCCATCGCCTTTAACCGCTTTGTCATGAACCACTTGAACGAACGTTTGGGTCAGTTCATTGCACTGCGTGAAATAGACCGCATGTCCAACCCCGACACAAGGGTGGCCCGCAGCCTGGCGGCTCTGTTCAACCCAATACTGTATCCAGGCATTGGCACTTTGCTTCGCATCACGCAGCAAGAATTGGCGTACCTGGTGGGTCTGTCGCGCCAGCGGGTCAACGAGGCGCTGACCAGCCTGCAAGCACAGGGCATCATCAAAGTGGAATATGGCGGCCTTCGGGTGTTGACTCTTGACGCTTTGCGTTCAGCCGTGCCTGTGGGGAATAACCCAGACATAAAACCACCTTCCAAACCTGTATCGCTACAAACCCAATGACCAATTACTCTCCAAAAAAGCCGCCCACCTCGACACAGGGCACACCAGCCGACCAGAACAGAATGTCAGTTTTACCAGGCATGAAAAAGGGCCTGACCAGCTACGGTGACGCCGGCTTCTCGCTGTTCCTGCGCAAAGCCTTCATCAAAGGCGCGGGTTATTCGGACAAGGCGCTGGACCGCCCAGTGATTGGCATCACCAACACCGGCAGCAGCTACAACCCCTGCCACGGCAACATGCCGCAACTGGTTGAAGCGGTGAAACGCGGCGTCCTGATGGCAGGCGGCTTGCCGATGGACTTCCCCACCATCAGCATCCACGAAAGTTTTGCCGCGCCCACCAGCATGTACCTGCGCAATCTGATGTCGATGGACACCGAAGAAATGCTGTTGGCGCAACCGATGGACGCGGTGGTGCTGATCGGCGGCTGCGACAAAACCGTGCCGGCGCAATTGATGGGCGCTGCGTCTGCAGGCCTGCCCGCGATCCAGCTTATCACCGGCTCGATGCTGACCGGCTCGCACCGCAGCGAGCGCGTCGGCGCCTGCACCGATTGCCGCCGCTACTGGGCCAAGTTCCGCGCCGGGGAGATAGACGCTGAGGAGACGGCAGACGTCAACAATCAGCTCGTCGCCAGCGTGGGCACCTGCTCGGTGATGGGCACGGCCAGCACCATGGCCTGCATCGCCGAGGCGCTGGGCATGACCGTGCCCGGCGGCGCGTCGCCCCCGGCCGTCACGGCTGACCGCATCCGCATCGCAGAAGAAACCGGCGCGCGCGCCGTGCAGATGGCGCTTGACGGCCTGAGCATCGACAAAATACTTACACCGGCGGCGTTCGAGAATGCAATGCGTGTGCTGCTGGCAATTGGAGGCTCGACCAACGGCATCGTGCACCTGGCCGCGATTGCTGGGCGCATGGGCCTGGACATTGACCTTCCGGCACTGGACCGCATGGGCCGCGAAACGCCGGTGCTGCTGGATTTAAAGCCCTCCGGACAACACTACATGGAAGACTTCCACCATGCAGGCGGCATGGCGACCCTGTTGCGTGAGTTGAAGCCGCTGCTCAAGCTCGATGCCTTGACTGTGACAGGGCGCACATTGGGTGAGGAACTTGAAGCCGCCGGGCCAGGGTTCAAGCAAGACGTGGTGCGGCCTTTCAACGATCCGATCTACCCGCAAGGCGGCATCGCCGTGCTGTATGGCAACCTGGCCCCTGGCGGCGCCGTCATCAAGCAATCAGCGGCAGATGCCAAACTGATGGAGCACGAAGGCCGCGCGGTGGTGTTCGAGAACGCCGCCGACCTGGCAAACCGCATTGATTCACCCGAACTGGACGTGACTGCCGACGACATACTGGTGCTGAAGAACATCGGCCCCAAAGGTGCCCCCGGCATGCCCGAAGCGGGCTACCTGCC
>JANMCB010000161.1:0-3985 GCA_031360805.1 Rhodoferax sp. | reverse complement strand
GCGCCCGCCAGCGCGGCGCAAGCGCCCCAAGTGACTCAGTTCACCTTGCCCAACGGCCTCACCGTGATCATCAAGCCAGACCGGCGGGCGCCCACGGCGGTGCACATGCTGTGGGTGCGCGTGGGCTCGATGGATGAGGTTGATGGCACCACCGGCGTCGCGCATGTGCTGGAGCACATGATGTTCAAGGGCACGCCCCTGGTGCCGGTGGGCGAGTTCTCGCGCCGTGTCGCCGCACTGGGCGGACGTGAGAACGCCTTTACCAGCAAGGACTACACCGGCTACTACCAGCAGATTCCTGCTAACCGGCTGGAGGACGTGATGAAGCTGGAGGCCGACCGCTTTGCCAACAGCCAGTGGAGCGATGAAGAATTTGCCAAAGAGCTCGAAGTGGTCAAGGAAGAGCGGCGCATGCGCACTGACGATGACCCGCGTGCGCTGATGGGAGAAGCGCATCAGGCCGCCGTGTTTTTGGCATCACCGTATCGCCGCCCGATCGTCGGCTGGATGAACGATCTGGAAGCGATGACACCCAATGACGCGCGCGACTTCTTCAAGCGCTGGTACGTCACCTCCAATGCCGCCATCGTGATTGCCGGCGATGTGGACCTGGCGCAGGCCCGCGCCTGGGCCGAAAAATACTACGGCCCCATTGCGGCGCGGCCAGTTCCGTCCCGCAAGCCGCGGGTGGAGCCCGAGCAGACAGGGTTGCGCCGCCTGGATTTCAAGGCCCCGGCCGAGCAGTCGCTGGTGTCGTTGGCTTTCAAGGTGCCCAGCCTTGAGCCACTTGGGCCGCTGGGGCCGAACAGCGAGAAATTGTCGGATGCCAGTGCAGACGCGCTGGCCCTCACCGTGCTGTCGGCCGTGATGGACGGCTACAGTGGTGCTCGGCTGGACCGCGCGTTGACGCAGGGGCCAGACCGGGTTGCCGACAGCGCTGCCACCTACAACGGCCTGTGGGGCCGCGGGCCGCAGCTCTTCATGATGGAGGGCGTCCCGACCCAGGGCAAAACGCCAGAGCAGGTTGAAGCGGCCCTGCGCGCGCAGATTGCCCGCATCGCGCAGGACGGCGTGAGCGAAGCCGAGCTCAACCGCGTCAAAACCCAGTGGATCGCAAGCGAAGTCTACAAACTGGATTCGGTGGTGAATCAGGCCAACACGCTGGGTTCGCAATGGGTGCATGGCCAGCCGCTGGATGCCGATGAGCGCCTGATCGCCCGGCTGCGTACGGTGACCTCCGAGCAGGTTCGCCAGGTGGCAACAAAGTACTTCGGCGATGACCAGCTGACCGTCGCGATTCTGCGGCCCCAGCCGATTGACAAGAATCGCAAGCCCAGGGTGGCGCCTCCTGGTCCGCTGCGTTGAGCCTTGCCCAACTGCTCCTCAAATTCCATCGGTTAACGCATCGGTATCGCATGAAACATTTTGAACTTTTGACGCTGCGCGCCTTGTGGGCGCTGGCAGCCACTCTGGTGCTGACGCAAGGCGCGCTGGCGGGTATTCCGGTGGTGCACTGGACGCAGCCTTCAGGTGCCCGCATCTATCTCGTGGAGAGCCCTGCGATTGCCATGGTCGACGTGAAGATTGACTTTGATGCCGGGGCGCGGCGCGATCCACCTGCCAAGATCGGTTTGGCCAGCACCACCGCTAGCCAGGCGTCACTTGGCGTGGAGGCCAGGGGGGCTGAGCCCGCGCTGGACGAAAACGGTCTGGGCGAGGCCTGGGCCGACCTCGGCGCAGCGTTTGGCAGCAGCGCCACCAGCGACCGCATGAGTTTCACGCTGCGCTCGCTGACCTTCCCCGACATCCTGCCTAAAGTGGTGGCCCTGGCGGCGCGACAACTGGGCGAACCTTCGTTCGCGCCCGACATCTGGGCGCGCAACCGCCAGCGGCTGGTGGCCAGCCTGAAAGAGGCAAACACCCAACCGGCCACATTGGCCAATCGCGCCTTTGCCGCAGCCGTGTATGGCGCGCACCCGTATGGTTATGACGTGACCGAAGAGTCTCTGGGCAACATCAGCGTGGACGACATGAAGGCGCTGTACGTGAGCGCCATCAAGCCCTGTCGCGCCGTGGTGACGATTGTGGGCGCCGTGAACCGCGCACAGGCGGATGCCATGGCGACCAGCCTGCTGTCGCGGGTTGCGCCGTTGCAGTCCATGTCGGCCTTGCGCAGTGACTGCACAGCCTGGGCCGCAGTGCCGGAGGTGTTGCCGCTGGCCCAAGCCAAAGAGACCGTCATTCCATTCGATTCAGCCCAGGCCCACGTGTTGATCGGGCAGCCCGGCTTCAAGCGCGACGATCCGGATTTCTTTGCGTTGACGGTCGGCAACTACATTCTGGGCGGCGGCGACTTTGTGTCCCGCCTGACCAACGAAGTGCGTGAAAAGCGCGGCTTGAGCTACAGCGTTTACAGCTACTTCGCACCCGCGTTGCATGCCGGTGCCTTCACGCTGGGGCTGCAAACCCGGCCAGACCAGGTCAAGCAGGCGGTGCAGGTTTCGCGCGAGGTGCTGGCAAAATTTGTGGGCGACGGCCCCACCAGCGACGAACTCAAGGCCGCCAAGGACAACCTCATCGGCGGCTTTGCACTGCGCATCGACACCAATGCCAAGCTGGTGGACAACGTCTCCAACATCGCCTGGAACAACCTGCCGCTCAACTACCTTGATACTTGGACCGACCGTGTTGCCGCCATCACCCTGGCTGACGTCAAGGCCGCCTTCGCCCGCAAGCTGCAACCGGACCGGATGGTGACGGTGGTGGTGGGCGGCGCGCCGTAAATTGCGCGCTTTGATCATGGCGTAAGCTTGGCGCATGAAAACGCCAGCTTCCCTGAAAACCTCACCGACCGCCTCCACCGGCAAGCCAACCCGCCGGGCCGCTGCCAAACCGGGCCGCAAGCCGGCTCGCAAGTCGGGCCCGCTTGCCCACGAAATCCGCATCATTGGTGGCCAATGGAAGCGCACCAAACTCAAGGTGCATGACCGCCCGGGCCTGCGCCCCACGCCCGACCGGGTGCGCGAAACCCTGTTCAACTGGCTTGGCCAGGATTTGACCGGCTGGCGCTGCATTGACGCATTTGCAGGCACCGGTGCGCTGGGGTTTGAGGCGGCATCGCGCGGAGCATTGGAGGTGCGCCTGATCGAACATGATGGCGCGCTGGTCGAACAGCTCAAGCAGGTACAAGTCCAGCTCAAGGCCGACATGACACAAGTTGTGCGGGGCGACGGGGTGACCGCGCTCAAGCAGCTCAACCCCGCCAGCATGGACCTGATCCTGCTGGACCCGCCGTTTGATTCAGGCCAATACGAAGCTGCCCTGCAAGCCAGCGGCCGGGCCGTGTCGGCGCAAGGGTTTGTCTATCTGGAAGCGCCCACCGCCTGGACCGATGCGCAACTCGAAAGTGCCCACCTGGTGGTGCACCGGCATTTGAAGGCAGGCGCGGTACACGCCCATCTGCTTCGGCGCCAACCCGATGGGGGCGCAGGAGACACAGCGCTGGCCAAACCCGCATAATGCGGCGAAAACCCCGGCGCCTTGCCTCTTTTTGAACAGGAATCCCCATGGCCAATAACGTGATTGCCGTCTACCCCGGCACCTTTGATCCACTGACGCACGGGCATGAAGACGTGGTGCGCCGCGCTTTGCAGTTGTTCAGCAAGGTGATCGTAGCGGTGGCCGCCGGGCACCACAAGAAGAATGCCCTGTTTACCTTGCAGGAGCGCCTGGAGATGGTGCGCGAGGTCGCGCGGGACAACCCGCAGGTCGAGGTGGACAGTTACTCCGGTTTGTTGCGTGACTTTGTGGTGTCGCGCGGTGCCAAGGCCGTGGTTCGGGGTTTGCGCGCCGTGACCGATTTTGACTATGAATTTCAGCTTGCCGGCATGAACCGCACGCTGATGCCCGAAGTTGAAACCGTGTTCCTCACGCCCAGCGACAAATACCAGTTCGTGTCGAGCACCTTCGTGCGCGAGATTGCGCT
>JANMCB010000125.1:0-3994 GCA_031360805.1 Rhodoferax sp. | reverse complement strand
TGCCGTAGCCAGTCTGCAAAATCAACTTCTGGCAGTTCACCCGATGCGAGCTTCAGCATGCGAATCACACAGTCGGCATCCGTCGCCACAAGCTCGAATCCGTTCAACGCCAAAAAAAGCTCGACCGCCACAAATGCAGTGCGCTTGTTGCCGTCAATGAAGGGATGGTTGCGTGACAGTCCAAAGCCATAACTTGCCGCCAAGTCCGCAGCGTCTGGCGAGCCGTAATGCGCAAGTTGCTCCGGTCGAGCCAATGCAGACGCCAACAGGTTTGCATCGCGCACACCCGTGCCTCCGCCGTGTTCGGCCAATTGCTCCTCGTGGACCGCATGAATCACATCGGCAGCTAGCCAGCGCCACGGATTGGCTGCGGTGCTCATTTGGCCAATTCGCGCAGCACAGCGCGGCGTTTCTTCATAATGCGCCGAGCCTCGGTCATTTGAATTTCAAATTCCGGGTTATAGGCAGAGAGTGTCACGCCATTGGCGGCCTCCGTCCAAAACACGGTGTCGCCTTTTTCGACCTTCAGGCGGGCCAGCAGGTCTTTGGGCAATATCACCCCCACCGAGTTGCCGATTTGTGTAATTTTGAGTGCTGACATGGTGAACCTTTCATGCGCCTGAGCGCATCAACTGAAGTTATAACAATTGTTATATTATCGGTCGCAACAAATGCCAATGCAAGCTTTCAACGGACAAACTCCATGCTGACCATCAACAAACTCCTCCCCCAAGGCCATGGCCTGGCGCCGGTGCTGCTCAAACGCGCCGCCAGCGTTGAGCTCGACTGGGACGTGCGGCAAAAAAGCCGTTTTGAAGCCACCGATTCAAGCGCCCGCCAAATCGGCGTCTTTCTGCCGCGTGGCACTGCAGTGCGCGGCGGTGATGTACTGGTGGCCGAAGATGGCTCCCTCATCAAGGTCATCGCAGCAAAGCAGCCCGTCCTGCGCATCACGCCTTGCACTGAACACGGCACGCCCTTTGACCTGATTCGCGCCGCCTACCATCTGGGCAACCGGCACGTTCCGATTGAACTCAAACCAGATCATCTGAAGATTGAGCCGGATCACGTGCTGGCCGACCTGTTGCGCTCCATGCATTTGATCGTGGCTTCGGTGGAAGAAGCCTTTGAGCCTGAAAACGGCGCCTATGCTCCGGGCGCACAGGCCCACAGCGGGCACCAACATGCGCATGGCCACTCGCCCGCGCCGGTGGCTGCAGAACCCCACATGCACGGCGCGGACTGCGATCATGGGCACGACCATGGCCATGACCACTCCCACAAGCACTGACGCGGCAGAACCCCGTGCTTGATTCCAGCTTGATGCAATTGATGTGGCTGGCGTCTCCGGCGCTGCCGATTGGCGGATTCTCCTACTCGGAAGTGTTGGAAAGCGCGGTTGACAAGTCCTTGGTCGCCAATGAATCCGAAGCCAAAGACTGGCTCATGGACCAATTGCACCTGAGCCTCGCCCGCGCAGACCTGGCGGTGCTGGCCCAAGCCATCCCCGCCTGGCAACTTGCTGACCAGGAGCGTGTCGCCCAGCGGATCGCAGAACTCAACGCCTGGGTGCTGCACACCCGCGAGAGCAGCGAGCTGCGCGCGCAAACCGAACAAATGGGCCGCTCGTTGCTGGAATGGCTGCGCAACCACACCACCGCCATCAGCGTGCATATCGGGCTGCTGGCCGCCCTGCAGCCCACTTATCCGCTCGCCTTCGCGCTGGCGGCCAGTGCCACACAAGCCCCGCTGCGCGACTGCCTGCTCGCCTACGCCTTTGGCTGGGCCGAGAACATGGTGCAAGCGGCCATCAAGAGTGTGCCGCTGGGCCAGAGCGCGGGGCAACGCATCCTGTCGGCGCTGACCGCCGAGATCCCCGCAGCGGTCGATCGCGCCCTGTCATTGCCAAACGATGGACGGCAAGCCTTTTCACCGATGCTGGCCATTCTTTCGGCCCAACACGAAACCCAATATTCACGCCTTTTCCGTTCCTGACCCTGATAATTCCCTCAGCGGTAGCGATCGAACGAGGGTCAGCCCAAACCACTATGACCACCCAACTCCACCACATCAAAAACCGAAGCAAAAACCTGCCGCCCCTGCGCGTGGGGATCGGCGGCCCGGTCGGCTCCGGCAAAACCACCCTGTTGGAGATGCTGTGCAAAGCCCTGCGGGACAAATACGACCTGGTGGCGATCACCAACGACATTTACACCAAGGAAGACCAGCGCATCCTCACCGTGAGCGGCGCTCTGCCCGCCGAGCGCATCCTGGGGGTGGAAACCGGCGGCTGCCCGCACACCGCCATCCGCGAAGACCCCAGCATCAACCTGGAAGCCATCGACCGCATGCTGGTCGACTTCCCCAACGCCGACATCGTTTTCATCGAGAGCGGCGGCGACAACCTGGCCGCCACCTTCAGCCCCGAACTCTCGGACCTGACGATCTACGTCATCGACGTGGCCGCAGGGGAAAAAATCCCCAGGAAAGGTGGGCCGGGCATCACCAAAAGCGATTTGTTCGTCATCAACAAGACCGACCTGGCACCCTACGTGGGCGCTGACTTGGGTGTGATGGAAGCCGATACGCGGCGGATGCGAACGACGGCCAAGGGTTTAAAGCCGTTTGTGATGACGAACCTGAAGACCAATTCCGGCCTGGCGGAGGTGGTTTCGTACATCGAGGAAAAAGGAATGCTGAAGCTTCGTTCGTCCTGATTTTATGAAATTTGATATCACGGGTGATATGATATTTAGTCCAAATCACGCTCAATCGGTGATTTTTAACAAAATATCGATAGAATTGGCCTCTAGCCCTCGTATTTATTGAATAATTTGCTATTTATAATATAGCATACATTCAACGCTTTGTAATTTCGATCGCTTGCAAGGCGCGGCGTCATATTGCCGCCTTTGCACGGTCCCCCTCCCGATCTCCCTTGCGTAGTGGCCCGAAAATTGCATCAATCGCGGAACTACAGAATTTCTTCATGAAACTCCACATTGTCCAAATTTTGACTCGTCAGCTTGCAGGTGTTTTGGCATGAGACTGGTCGTGCGAGCCAACCTTCGCAGCAGCGCCCATTCAGTTGCCAATCGGGCACGTGCGCGTGAACTGGCGTGGCGATGGGTTGGGGCGAAATGGCCGCGCCTGCTGCCGTCGCCCTACGAAATGGAGCGCGGCCAGTTCGAGCGCTCCTTGCCCGGCCAGGAACTAGTGGTGTCCACGACGGACAACGGCGCGGTCTGGTCGCTCAAAGTAGCGCATTCACTGCGCACCGGTGGACGCACCTGGATGACCCAGGTTCAGGTGACCGATGCTGGCAGCGCCGATGTTGTGGGCTTGCAAACCGCCTGCACGGACGACCCGGATGCACCACTTGTGGTGGCACCGCCCAGGCTGCTGGGGGACTGGGTTGAGCACCTCGACCTGCAAGATGCAGGACTTGCTGTTCTGGGCGCGCCGCGTGAAGTCATCGACAACTGGCAACTCGATGCGCTATGCAATCACCTCCTTGCAGAGGACCGACGCTTACCCGTGATCGCGCTGGTCAACCGCCCGCAATCGCGCTCTTATGGCGTCGACCCGGACGGGCTGGCCGAAAACCTGCGTGGTCTGGCGCACGTGGCCTGCGTTGCCCCGCATCTGGCTGACGATATTGCCGCCCGGATCGGCCCTGACTTTTGCGTCATCCCGGGTGCGGCGCGCATTTTTGGTGCGGGCTTTCAATCAAGCGCAAATCCTGAATCACATCCGCTGCTCCAGGACGTGGCGCGGCCCGGCACCAACAAAGCGGCGGACCCAGGTGCTTTCAGGCGGCTGTTGCGCAAGAAAATCTGCGCCCTGAGTGTGGCCCAGGGCTGACCTGCCTCTATTGAGCTTGACTGCGGCGAAGAAGTCCGACGCAAGACGGGTAAAATAAGCGCCATGGAAGCTTGGCCGAGCGGTTTAAGGCACCGGTCTTGAAAACCGGCGAGGGTTTATCCCCTCCGTG
>JANMCB010000104.1:0-7370 GCA_031360805.1 Rhodoferax sp. | reverse complement strand
ACATGGCTGCGCGCTATGGGGGCGACGAATTTGTGGTGCTGCTGGAGAACGTGGCCCACCGCGACGCGGCCATGCGCGCGCGCGACAAGCTGGAGGCCCTGCTGGCCGAGCCGCTTCTGTCGCTGGAGGGTCTGGCGGCTGACGGGTCTTCGCTGGGCGCGGGGGCGTCTATCGGCCTGGCGCTGTGTCCTGCAGAAGGCAATGACATGGAGACGCTGCTCAAACGAGCCGATGAAGACATGTACCTGCGCAAACAGGCGCGTTCATCGCGGCTGGCCAGCCTTAATGTGCCCTTGGGCTGAGGTCGGCAAAGGGTTGATTTTCTGTAAAAAAATTAACTTGCAGGTTAATTTTTGCCATCAAACCCTGAATTTTGGCCAAAAAACTGATGATATTGGCGCCTAGTTCTCGTATTATATAGATAGTTTGCTATATATATAATAGTAAGTCGGAGAATCTGATATCAGGCAGTCGGTGCTAAGTACCGATGTCCATGAACCGCCGCAGCGGCGAGAGGTCGTCGAAGCGGCCGGGGCGCTTTTCTTTCATGGCGGCAACGGCTTCACCAACGTGCGCATTGCTCCAGATCGCGCCTTGAACCCAGCCCATCTGCTTGAGCGCCTGGTCCACGGTGTGGTCGCGCGCGTAGTGAATCACCTGCTTGGTGCCCCAGATGGCGACGGGCGGCTTGGCTGCTATTTCCCGGGCGCATTGCAGGGCGGCCGCCAGCATGGCCTCGCTGGTGTCGAAAACCTCGTTGACCAAGCCGTAGCCGAGTGCCTTCTGGGCTGCCAGGCGCCGCCCGGTGTAGGCCAGCTCCTTCACCACGCCCAGCGGAATCAGTTTTGGCAAGCGCTGCAAAGTGCCAACGTCTGCCACCAGACCAATGTTGATTTCCTGAATGCAGAAAAATGCGTCGGCCGTCGCGTAGCGGATGCAGCACGCGGTCACCAGGTCAACACCACCGCCAATGCAGCCGCCCTGTATCGCCACGATCACCGGAATGCGCAGGGTTTCCAGTTTGGTGAAAGTCGCTTGAATATCCTGCAGCGTGTCGTACATGGCAGCCCGCCCTTCGGGGGTTCTGTCATTCATCATGCCCTCGCCGCTGAAGGTGTCCAGCGCCATGCCGGCACTGAAATGTTTGCCGGTGCTGGAGATCACCAGCGCGCGGGCGTCGCTGCCCCGGTTGATGTGTGTCAGCGCCGCATCAAGCTCCCGCCAGAAGGTGGGGTGCATGGTGTTGAGCGCCTCGGGCCGGTTCAACACCAGATGGGCGATATGGTCGGTGACGTTGAGGCTGAAGCAGGTCAATGCAATGGGCGATGTGTTCATGTGCCCACTTTAAATCAGTAGTGACGGTTCAACCAGTCGCACCTGAGACGTTTTGCGCGAGCGGCCCGCGAGCGAAAGTGGATGTAAAGGTGCGGCGCCATGAAAGCTGCCAGCAGCAACGGAATCGCCCACCAGGCGTCCAGCACCATTGCCGGCAGCCAACCCACGTAACCCATCACCCAAACTGACAAAACAGCATCCCAAAGGTGGTATTCCAGCGGGTGCTCGGCGCGGTGCGCTACATGCCAGCGCTTGATGCGTTGAATCTCACTCAACGGAACCATCTGGACTGGCAAGGTAGACATACGGTCTCCTGAAGATGTCTGAATAATTCCTGACTTTATCGAAATGTAAGCTGGACGTAAGCTCATATTAACAGCCTGCACCGGTTTTTACACCCTGTTTTCTTTGGCCTTAACATGGGCCCATGTTCAAAGCCTCAATGCCATGTCCACGCCGCTGACGCACCTGGGCGCCATTGAGTTGCGTGACCGGATCGCCTGCGCGCAGGTGAGTTCCCTGGCGGTCGTTGAGCAGCACATCGCCCAAATGCTGAAGGTCAATCCACAGCTCAATGCGATGGTTTTCGAGCGGTTCGAGAAAGCGCGCGAAGAAGCCCGGCAGGCCGATGCGCTCCAGCAAAGCGGCCTGCCGCTTGGACCACTGCACGGGGTGCCTTTTACTGTCAAGGAATGCATCAACCTGGCCGGTACGGCTTCCACTTTTGGTGTGGGTTCGCGGGTCAGCCACCGCGCGGACTCTGACAAGCTGCAGGTTGCGAGGCTGCGCGCAGCCGGGGCGATACCCATTGCCAAGAGCAACGTGTCGCAACTGCTCCTCTATTACGAGAGCGACAACCCGGTGTTCGGCCGCACCTGCAACCCGCATGACGTAGCGCGCACGCCCGGTGGTTCCAGCGGTGGCGAGGCAGCGCTGATTGCGGCGGGCGCATCACCACTGGGGCTTGGAACTGACATTGGCGGCAGTGTGCGGGTACCGGCCGCGTTTTGCGGCATTGTGAGCTTGAAGCCGACCTCCGGGCGCTGCGACGACGAAGACGATTTCTGGGGGCCGCGCGGCCAGCAGGCCGTCAAAAGCCAGGTGGGTGTGCTGGCGCGAAGCGTGGCGGATGTCGAGCTTGGTCTGGAGGTGATTAACGGTGGTCATGCGCCTGTGCAGCCGTCCCGGCCGTTGGGCAGCAGTCAGAGCGTCGATGTCAGCGCGTTGCGGGTCGCGTACTACACCGACGACGGCACGTTTGGCGTCTCGCCCGCCGTTGCGCGCGCGGTGCATGAAGCCGCGGCTGCGCTGCAGGCCGCCGGCGCAAAGGTCAGTGCCTGGACACCGCCTGATGCTGCCCGCGCTTTGAGGCTGTTTTACGGCATCATGGGCGCTGATGGCATGCATTCTGCCCGCCAGTGCATGAAGTCAAGCCGAAAAGCACCACAGATTGCCAAGCTGCTGGCCCTCTCGGCTGTGCCCCTGTTTTTGATCCACCTGCTGATACCGGTTCTGCGAATTTTGGGGCAGCGCAGTCTGGCAGAAGTTTTGCGCTCATTTGGATCGAACCGCACGTCTGATTACTGGACGCTGCTGCGTGACCAGGCCGACTATCAATCGAGTTTTGCCGACGCTTTGGCCAAAGCGCCTGGCGGGCCGTTTGACGTGATTCTTTGCCCGCCCTGCGCGTTGCCCGCCTTGACCCATGGCAGCAGCAACGACCTGCTTACGGCCGGTGCTTATGCGGCCTTGTACAACCTGCTCGGGTACCCGGCAGGCGTCGTGCCCGTTACCCGGGTACGGCAAGGCGAGGAAAGTGACCGCAAGGCGTCGCGCGACATCGTTCAAAAAGTGGCTGCAAGGGTAGAGGCAGGAAGCGTCGGGCTGCCTGTGGGGGTCCAGGTCGTGGCGTTGCCGTGGCAGGAACACGTCGCGCTGGCCGCCATGAAGGTGATCGAGAAGTCAGCGAACGGTTTGCACGATTTCAATCCGGTCTTGGCCTTCGCAGCGCAACTGGCGCCGCAAGGCGAGGGCACCTGAAAATCAGGTGGCAGGATGGGTTGGCGCGAAATAGGGCAGTAGCGGCGTGTCCAGCTGCATCTCAAAATCCGCCAGTAGCATCGGTTTGCCAAACAGGTAACCCTGGTACAGGTGACAGCCGTGCGCTTCAAGAAAGTTGCGTTGTTCCAGGGTTTCGACGCCTTCGGCAATCACTTCCAGGCCCAGGCTGTTGGCCATGCCGATGATGGTGTCGATGATCACGGCATCGGCTTTCTGCAGCCCTATGTTCCTCACAAAAGACTGGTCAATCTTGAGCTGGCTCAGCGGGAGTTGCGTGAGGTAGGTCAAAGACGACTGCCCAGTGCCGAAGTCGTCCATCGAAAACCGCACACCAATGGCCTTGAGCGTGTTCATTTTCTCGATGGTGTCCTGCACGTTGGCAAGCACCACGCTTTCAGTCAATTCAAGCTTGAGCCGGTCCGCCCGGGCGGCGCTGTCCCGCAATGCGCGCTTGACCATGTCAACAAAATCCGCCTGCCGGAACTGCCTTGCGCTGACGTTCACGGCCAACAGCAGGTTGCTTCGGGAAGGACTTGCCTCCCACCGCTTGAGCTGCATGCATGCGCTCGTCAAAACCCATTGCCCCATCGGGACAATCAGCGCCGTCTCCTCGGCCTGACCGATGAACTCGGAGGGCGGCACCAGGCCGCGCAGCGGGTGCTGCCAGCGGATCAGCACTTCTGCGCCAACCGGCCTGCCGTGTTGATCGTGCTGCGCTTGATAGTGCAGTACGAACTGGTCAAGCACCAGGGCCATGCGCAGGTCGGTCTCCAGTGTGGCGCGGTCGGTGATGGTGGTCAGCATCGTGTGCTGGAAAAAACACAGGGCATTGCGACCTGACCCTTTGACCTGGTACATGGCAATGTCTGCCTGCTTGAGCAGCTCTTCCGGGTCTTTCACGCCATCTCCAAACAGCGCGGCCCCAATGCTCGGTGTACTGGTATGCAGATTGGAGCCAAGCCGGTAGGGCTGATTCAGGCTGATCAGGATCTTTTCGCCCACCAGCCGGGTGCGCGCTTTGGCCTCTTCGGCTGTTTTCCCGAGGCCCTCAAGCATCACCACAAATTCGTCGCCGCCGAGTCTGGCCACGGTATCTTCTTCGCGCACGCAGGCCGTGAGGCGTTGAGCGACCCGCTGCAGCAGGCGGTCGCCCATGTCGTGGCCGAGCGTATCGTTCAAGGTCTTGAAATGGTCCAGGTCCAGAAACAGCAAGGCCCCTTGCTGGCCGCTGCGCGCGCTGGATGTCAGCGCCTGCTGGAGGCGGTCACTCAGGAGCCGCCGGTTGGGCAGGTGGGTCAATGGGTCGTAAAAGGCCAGTTGTTCAATTTTTGCTGCGGCTGCGCGCAGTTCAGTGACGTCCTCGTAGACAATCACCACACCGCCTTCGGGTGTGCGCCTCTCGGTGATGTGGATGACTGCGCCAGAAGGCAGAACCTGCTCGTGCGAGCCCTGCAGAGTCTGCTGGTTTTGCCGCCTCAGAAGCCACGCCTGACGTTCGGCGTCGGTGGCGTCAGGCAGGCTTTTCAGTGCAGATGCTGTGAGGATGTTGCGAAAGGGGACGCCGGTCGCAATGATGTCCTGCACCCAGGGGTAAATTTCCACGAACCGCCTGTTCCATCTTATGACCTCGCCCCGGGCATTGAGCAGGACAAACCCGCTGATCATCGCTTCAAGAGCCTGGTCCATGCTGGCTTCACCTTCTGCAATCGTCTGGCGGGCCTGTGCCATGCGTTTCAGATACCAAAACGCCAGACTGCCGACGGCCAGCGTCATCAACGCAAATGCCAGTGCCACGCCCAAAATGAAATTGCGATACTTTTGCCACTCGGCCAGTGCTGCCTTGATCGGAATGCTGGCAGACATATAGATATCGCGGTAGAGGATCGGCCGCGCAACGACCAGGGCCGGTGCGCCGCTAAGGCGTGCGGGCAGGCTTATCGGTATGCCTGCGGCCAACAGTGCGTCGCCCGGCAGTGGGGCGAGGCGTTCGGCGCCTGCTTTGGGCGGCACACTGGCAAGCAGTTCTCCGTTGGCTCGCTCCAAAGTCACTTCCAGGCCGGGAATGACGGCACCCTGAATGATGACTGGCATCAGCATCGGGATTTGCAGTTCAGCAATGGCGACCACTTTGGTTCCATCGGACATTCTGAAGTAACGGGCGAGGTAGAGCACACGTTCGGAGCTTGCAAAACTGACGGTCGGCGAACTGATCGTGAGCGACCGGCTGGGTTCGGCCAGAACTTCGTTGACAAAGCCCTTGGGCAGTGACAGAGTGGTCTGCACATCAGTGGATTTTGAGGATGCGATCACCCGGGCCTGCGAGTCAATCAGGGCCACATACCGCACCAGCAGGTTTTGCTGGACCGCGCCACGCATGGACCGGCTCGCGGCCGTGGTGTTGACTGCTGACCTTGCCTGCCCGGACAACCCCAACAACTCGTCCATGCTGGCGAGCATCACGTCGATGCCGAGCAGGCTTCGATTCACCGCGGTCACAGCGCCGCTGACAAAGCGAACCACCTGGGTGTCGTTTTCCTCCAGCGCGGCCAGTCTGGACTGCCGGATCAACAAGCCAGCTGCTAGAAGAATGGCGGCAAGGAACAGTCCGATAACGCCCAGAACCGAGACGTTGACCCGGGACAGGGGGAGCCACTTCATTTTGTACCGGGCGTCGGGTTGGCCAAGGATCCGGGTGAGATCGGGCTTCGCAGCTGCCCGACGGTCTGCATCCAAAGCTCCGTGCAGCGAAGGTGAATCGTCAAAGCGGCCTTAAAAGAGTTGGTCCATTGACTTTACCGGATTGTGATCACCCACCGGCGGTTGCGCCGCCGACAAGGAGATTTTCTCAAGATTCGCAATTCGAACGCCCAGCAGTCTAAGGCGTTGTTCAAGCCCGACCCGCTTGAGGCACAGCCCCGCCGTGTGCCGGATGATTTTTGCGTCGTCGGTGTAAGTGTCCAGCGTCTGGTCGCGCGTTGCTGCCTTGAAATTGTCGTATCGCAGCTTGATGCCGATTGTCTTGCCCACATAGCCTTTGCGCTGAAGGTCCTGTGCCAGCTGTTCGCACAGGCGGGTGAACACGGCACCGAGTTCGGCTTTGTCACGCATCGCATGCAAGTCGCGATCAAAGGTGGTTTCCCGGCTGATGCTGACCGGTTCGCTGACAGTGACAACGGCGCGTTCGTCACGCCCCCAGGCTGCATGGTGCATCCAGTTGCCGGTCGCTTTTCCAAAATGGTCCATGAGCCACTGTGGGTCCCTGGCGGCCAGCGCACCAATTTTTTGGATGCCCAGAGCCTGCAACTTCTCGTCGGCCTTGGGTCCAATGCCATTGATTTTCCGGCAGTCAAGCGGCCAGATTCTGGTTTCGAGATCGTCCGGCTGGACAATGGAAATGCCGTTGGGTTTGTCAAACTCACTGGCCATTTTTGCGAGCAGTTTATTGGGCGCAACGCCCACCGAACAGGTCAAGCCTGTCGCATCAAAAATGGCTTTCTGGATCAGACGTGCCAACACTCTGCCGCCTTCGCGCTGGCCGCCCGGGACGGCCGAAAAGTCGATATACACCTCATCTACGCCGCGGTCTTCCATCACCGGCGCGATCTCCAGAATGGTTGCTTTGAAGAGGCGGGAGTATTTGCGGTACTCATTGAAATCGACTGGCAGCAGTATCGCCTGCGGGCAAAGCCTGGCGGCTTTCATCAGGCCCAGCGCCGAGCCCACGCCAAATTGCCGGGCCGCATAGGTGGCTGTCGTGATCACGCCGCGCCCGGTGTAGTCTGCAAGCCTGGGGAATGAGGCCACCGGAATGCTGGCCAGCGGCATGCCCTCATGCAATTGGTGCAAGGTTTCGTCGACCGCCCGCCGCCCGCCGCCTATCACCACTGGCAGGCCCTTGAGTTGTGGGTAACGCAGCAACTCCACGGACGCATAAAAGGCGTCCATGTCAAGATGGGCAATTCGGCGAACGGCGG
>JANMCB010000073.1:0-1648 GCA_031360805.1 Rhodoferax sp. | reverse complement strand
CGATTGGCTTGAGAGCGCCTGAATTGAAATGATTTCTGCTGCGACGTTTCGCCTGGAGGGTCGAATTGCCCTGGTCACTGGGTCATCCACAGGCATTGGCCTTGAACTGGCGAGGGGGCTGGGCCAGGCTGGTGCTACCGTAGTGCTCAACGGTCGGGATGCACGCAAACTGGCCGCCGCCCACGCGCTTTTGAAAGGCGAGGGGCTTGATGTTCACATTCGCGCTTTTGACGTGACGCAAGCCAGCCCGGTGCAGGCTGCGGTGCAGGACATTGAAGCCAGCATCGGCGCGATCGACATCCTGATCAACAACGCCGGTATGCAGCGGCGCGCGCCGCTGGAAGATTTTCGGGAAGAAGACTGGCACGAATTGATGCGCACCAACCTGGACAGCGTTTTCCTGGTGGGCCAGGCGGTCGCCCGGAAAATGATTCCACGCAAGCGCGGCAAGATCATCAATATCTGCTCGGTGCAAAGTGAGTTGGGGCGTCCGAATATCGCGCCGTACACCGCCAGCAAAGGGGCCGTGAAAATGCTGACCAAGGGCATGGCGATTGACTGGGCTCCGCATGGCATCAATGTGAACGGCATTGGCCCCGGCTATTTTGAAACTGAGCTCAATGCGGCCCTGGTGGCCGATGAAAAATTCAGCACCTGGCTGATTGGCCGAACCCCCAGCCGGCGTTGGGGCAAGGTGGAAGACCTGGCCGGTGCGGCGGTGTTTTTGGCCAGCGACGCGTCGAATTTTGTCAACGGGCACATTCTGTATGTCGATGGCGGGGTGACGGCAAGTCTGTAAATTGCATTGCCGCTTCTACCCAGTCGTCTTACCTTCCCATTTGCATGACCGACAGCTCTCTTGACCCTTCGCAGCGACGCATCCGCTCCCTGATGTGCCATGGTGCTCTGGATTTGCGACTGGAGCATTTGCTGCCCGATGCGCTCGATTTTCCCAAGGTTTTGGGCGCTCGCCAACTGCGCGTGCGGGTGGCGTTTGGCGGCATTTGCGGCTCCGATTTGCACTATTACCAGCACGGCGGTTTTGGTGTGGTGCGCATCAAGCAGCCGATGGCTTTGGGGCATGAAATCTCGGGTGTGGTGGAAGCGGTCGGCCCGGACATTTCGAATTTCAAAGTCGGCCAGCGCATCGCCATATCGCCGTCACGCCCCTGCGGGCTCTGCCGTTTTTGCCAGTTGGGGCAACAGCAGCATTGCCTCTCGATGCGTTTTTATGGCAGCGCCATGCCGTTTCCGCACATTCAGGGCGGGTTTCGGGACCGCCTGGTGATCGAGCAGTATCAGGCGCATGCTGTGGCCGACCATTTGAGTTTATCAGAGGCGGCACTGGCGGAGCCCTTGTCAGTCGGCCTGCATGCCATCAACCGCGCCGGTGGCGTGTTCAGCAAACAGGTTCTGGTGACCGGCTGCGGGCCGATTGGCTCCTTGCTGATTGGTGGACTGCGCCGTGCTGGAGCGTCGCGGATTGTGGCGGTGGACGTGGCGCAAGTGCCGCTGGACTGCGCGCGCAAGATGGGTGCGGATGAGATCGTCAACCTGACGACGGACCCGCGCGGGCTGGACAAATACCTGGCCGACAAAGGTCAGTTCGAGCGTGTGTTTGAGTGCTCCGGCAACGAGCGGGCACTCA
>JANMCB010000071.1:0-4195 GCA_031360805.1 Rhodoferax sp. | reverse complement strand
GGCGCAGCCCGCGTTGCCGACCATCAAGCAAGCAACTATTTGGGTGCCGCTTTCATCACTGCGCCCAACGTGGCGAACTCGTCCTTGATGTAGGCGTCAAACTGCTCGGGCGTCATGGGCAAGGACTCAGCCCCGAGTTTGGCCATGCGCTCCTTCACATCTGGCAAGGCCAGTGCCTTTGCTACTTCTGCGTTGAGTTTGTTGACGATGGCGCGGGGCGTCTTTGCGGGTGCCAAGAGCCCAATCCAGAAGTCAAATACAAACCCGGGAACGCCCGCTTCGGCGACGGTCGGAACGTCAGGCAAAGCACTTGAGCGCTTCGCTGTGCTTACAGCCAACGCGCGCATGCGGTTCTCGCGAATGGACGGAATTGACGACAGCACGGGTGTGAACATGAAATCAACCCGACCCGCAGTGGTTTCAACAATCGTTTCAGGCGTGCCCTTGAACGGAATATGCGTCACCTGAATGCCAGTCGCGTTGCGGAATTTCTCTGCGTTCACATGGGTGGCACTGCCAACGCCGGCGGACGCGTAGTTCAGAAAGCCCGGCTTGGCCTTGGCGGCAGCAATTAATTCCTGCACCGATTTGATAGGACTGCCGGCACTGACCACCAGCATGTTCGGAAGCGCAGCCAGCGGTATTACGCCAGAAAAGTCAGCCAGGGTGTCGTACGCCAAACCCGGGTACAGCACCGGGTTGACCACATGCCCGGCGGACACAACAAGAAGCGTATAGCCGTCTGGATCGCTCTTGGCGACTTGTGTGGCACCCAGCGTGCCGCCTGCGCCCGCCCGGTTTTCCACCACCACGGGTTGCCCCAAACTGGTACCTATTTTTTCACCGACGATGCGCGCCATGATGTCAGTCGCGCTGCCCGCCGTGAACGGAACGATGATTTTGATCACCTTGTTTGGGTAGTCAGCGGCAGATTGAGCCATTGTCACAGCGCTCGCCAACAGGGTGGCAATGGTTAGAAGCAGGCGTTTCATGGTGATTTTCCGGTTGAGGTAGAAAAAGTCTAGCCAGATGCGATATGAAATTTCGATGAATTCAGGCCGCCATCGCGCGGACGATTTTGAGTCCCGACACTTTCAGTGCAGCCAGCTTTGGCGGCAAATCCACGCCGAGCAGCTTGCCGTGGCGTTTTTTCCATTGCCCGGCCACCATGACACTGTCAATGTTGGCCAGGCTGGTTTGCATCACGACGCTGCTGATGGCGTCATGCACCGGCTGCATGTTCAGGTCATCAGCGCGAATCAACACCAGATCGGCCTGCTTGCCCGCCCGCAAGGACCCAATTCGGTCGAGCTGGCCCAGCATGCGGGCACCTTCGATGGTGACCCACTCAAGCGCCTGGCGTGTCGTGACGGTGGAGGTAGAAGGAATCGTGCCATACGCCGCGCGGTGGGCGACATTGTCCAGACTGCGTTGAATGCCCAGCGCGACGCGGGCCTGGGTCAACATGTCACCGCCTACCGCGCTTTCCAGATCGACCCCCAGCGAGGGCGCTTTGCCATGCGCCAGCAGTCGCCCGGTTATCGGGTGACCGTGGCCTTGCGACATTTCGCTCTCGGCAGCCGCTGAAAAGCTCATGTCCAGATCGCAGAAGCGGTGCAACTGACTGTCGGTCAAGGCATGGCCATGAACGATGTTGATGTGGCTGCCCAACAGCCCTGCGCCTTCGAGTTTCTCCCAGCCGTCGGGCGTGCGCGCCGGGCCACCGCCTTGGTGCATCGACGCAATCAGGCCCAGCTCCTTTGCCATCCGAAAGTCATGCAGTGCAACCTCCAGCGTTGAATAGTGGGGCCCCAACACCGCCGCATGAACGCTCAGCAAAGGCCTGCCGTGATGGGCTTTGAGCAGCCGCTCGACCTCAGAGCGGGGGTGTGGCACTTCCCAAAACGGCTTTTCGCCAGGTTTCGGGTCTGGTTTCGGCGTGCCATGAAAGAATGCCGCGCGAATGCCAGATTCCAGCAGCCCGTCGATCGCGGCGTCGTTGTGCGCGGGTGTCTTGTTGTTGTGGCACCAGTCCACCAAAGTCGTGGTGCCGCAGTTCAACTGGTTGAGCGCACCCACGAGTGTGGCGATGTGCAGGTCCACCGGCTCAAACACGGTGGCCAGACCAGCATGCATGTTCTTGAAGTATTCAAGCAGCGTCCAGTTGGAGGCCAGGCCCCGCAACGCTGTTTGCCAGGTGTGCATATGGGCATTGATGAGGCCCGGAATCATGATGCAGCCGCTCGCGTCGATCTCAAGTGCGCTGTCCGCTGAAATGCGCGGTGCAATCTCGGTGATGACGTCGCCGGTTATCAGAACGTCGGCCTCTGCCAACTCACCCTGGGCATCCATGGTGATGACGTGGGCGTTGCGGATCAGCGTGCGGGTCATCACGGTCACCCTTGCAGGCCGTCGTCAATGATCTTGTTTTCCGACACCAGCGCCAACCCCGCATCCTTGGCAGTTTCAGCCAACAAAATTGCGAAATCGACGTTGTCGTGTCCGTGGCCCACCATGCGCGCAACGGACTCGCGCGTGGCCGCTGCGGCTGGCATCGCGACGCCGTAAGTTTTGGCGGCTGCCATGCCGAGGTCCATATCTTTCAGGAGCAGCTTGGGTGTGAAGGTGACTTGCTCAAATGTCAAATTGGTCAGTACCGGCGTTTTGTAGCGCGTGTACATGGAGCCCAGGACCGAGTCGTTGATCGACTCCAGAAACACATGGCGCGGTATGCCAGCCTTTTCGGCCAGCACGGTGATTTCACACAGGTTCTGGATGACCACACCAAACATCGTGTTGTGCGCGATTTTCCAGATGCGGGCCAGTTCGCCTTCTCCCACCCACATGACCTTGCGCGCCATCGCCTGCAGGTACGGCTCGGCCTGGTCGTACAGGGCCCGCGGGCCACTGGAGACCATCAGCAACTTGCCTGCCTTGGCAACTTTGGCGTTTCCCGATACCGGCGTGCACAGGTACGCCACGCTGAGCGCTTCGAGGCCCGCCCTGATTTCGGCAGAGCCTTCCTGCGAAATCGACGAGCTGTCGACCACTACTTTGGGCTTGACGCTGCCGGTCACCAACCCGCCTTCACCGAAGAGAACTTCCTTCAGGTCATCCGTGGTGGACACCATGGTGAATACGATGTCGCAGACGGCCAGGTCAGCCTTCGATGCCGCAATACTCGCGCCATATTCGACCAACGGTTCGGCCTTTGACGCGGTGCGGTTCCATACATCTACTGCGTGCCCGCCCTTGAGCAAGCGTTTGACCATCGCCTCGCCCATTCGGCCCAGGCCAATCCAACCTAACGCGTTTGCCATTCACAGTCCTTTGTCTTGCTTTCTGCGGTTGTAGCAGATTTGGCTGAAAACGCCTCGTTCGAATGCACCCGGAAAAGTCATTTTCGCGGCAATTCAATTGGGACGGGAAAGGAATTCATCGGGCGGGTGTGCGCCCGATACCCATGGTAGAACCGATAGGCAAGACAAGTTTTTTTAAAACCTCTCGTCTGTCTTTTGGCTCACTATGGGGTCAGTCAATGCCCATTCGACCGAATGCATTGAATCGTCAAACCCAGATCGGCTGCAACGTTTAGCCAAGGGCGATCTGCCGTCAATACCCTGGCTTTCAGGCGTTGCGCCTGAGCCAGACAAAGGCGGTCGCCCAAACTCAAACCGATGGCGCGTGTTTGTTGGCGCAACCAACCGGCTTGCGCGCCATCTTCGGGCGTGATCGCCACCACGGAATAGGCCAAGTCGGACAACACCGCTTTCAGGCTCGGGCCGTCGACACCACGATCTATCGATTTGGCAATGATCTCCGCTTGGTTCGCAGCACCTACCCAGCACTGCTCAGCCTCCAAGGCAAGGCGCACCATCTCGGCGCCAGGTTCGCCCTGCAAGAACGCCAGCACGGCCGATGCATCCAGAAGCGTGCCGATTGACGCTTTTTTGCTCACGGCTGCGCCGCCTCGGCCCTGCGCTCAGCCATCAATTCATCAGCGGCAGACGCAGAATCCACGGGCACGAATTTTTGAAACAACGCTTGGGCTTTGCGCAGTTGCGCGCGACGAGTGGTGGCCACCAAATCACCGTTGTGGGTTGACCAAATCAGTTTGTCACCATCGCGCAGGTCGAGCTGCGCTCGCAAAGCAGCGGGGACAACGACTCTGCCATTGGAGAGATTGCTGGTGGGG
>JANMCB010000067.1:0-7641 GCA_031360805.1 Rhodoferax sp. | reverse complement strand
TCGTTGGCACCCGGTTTTCGGGCCGCCGCAACTTAAACGCTTATCTAGCTTGTCAGCCTAAGACATTGATGTTAAGGTACTTTTCATGTTTGGCGGGAAGAAGATTTTGTTGGCATTTGACCGTTATGATTGCCGCTCGCCCGAACAACGGAGGCCTCTAAATTGAACCCTAAGTCTTACCGATGGCACAAGTCTGCCTTGGCGCTCGCCGTTGCGGCGTTTTTTGGCCTCTCGGCTCCCCAAGTTTCGGCACTTTCACTGGGGTCAATCATTGTCCAGTCGTCGCTGGGAGAGCCGCTGCGGGCAGAAATTGACATTCCTGACATCAACGCCGAGGAATCCGCCTCCCTCAAGGCAACGGTTGCCTCGCCCGAGGCATTTCGCGCTGCGGGTCTTGAATTTAACGCCGCCCTGTCGGGCTTAAGGGTGACCCTGATGCGCCGCGCCAACGGGCGTGCCTATATCCGCCTCACCAGCGACCGGCCCGTCAACGAGCCCTTTGTGGACATGATTCTGGAAGCCAGCTGGGCCAGCGGGCGCATTGTGCGCGACTACACCATGCTGTTTGATCCGCCCAACCTGCGCGGACCCTCCACTGCTGCGGCGCCCACGGCACCGGCTGTTGGTGCCGCCCAGTCCAGCGCGGTACCAGCGCAATCTGTTCCACGTGTAGCCATCGGCGCCGGTGCTGCAATTCCAGCCGCCCGTCCCGCAGTGGCCCAACCCAGGCCGGGCGCAAGACCTGCAGGTGCTGCGGCGGCAGCGAAGCCGGCCATGGCAACAGATAGCACCATCACCGTGAAACGTGGCGACACCGCCAGCAAGATCGCAGGGGCCAACAAACCGGCTGCGGTATCGCTGGACCAGATGCTGGTGGCATTGCTGAATGCCAACCCGGACGCCTTCATCAACTACAACATCAATCGCATCAAAGCTGGCGCGGTCATCACTGTTCCTTCGGCAGAGCAGGCTCTAGCGGTTGACGCCGCAGAGGCCACCCAAACCGTGATTGCCCAAAGCCGGGACTTTGGCGATTTCCGCAAGAAACTCGCAACCAATGCACCGAACCAACAGGTAGCTGCTGCAGATCGCAAGTCGGGCGGGAGCATTCAAGGCAAAGTAGACGACAAAAAAGCCAGCGCGTCAGCACCCGACAAGCTGACACTGTCCAAAGGCGCCATCAAAGCCCAGGCAGAAGCAGACCTGATTGCAAAGGATCGCGCCACCAAGGACGCAGCCACACGCGCGGCAGAAGTATCCAAGAACATGAGCGACCTGGCCAAGCTGGGTGCCATGCCGGGCGCGCCAGCGGCAGCCGTAGCGGGTTCCAAAGCAGCATCGGCCGCGGCGGCGCCTGTAGTGGCCTACACCGCGCCGGTGGCCCTGCCAGCATCAGCCGCGCCAGCCACATCCCCGACCGTCACCGCGACCACAACCACGCCAGCGCCTGCAACTGTAGCCTCAACACCTGTTGCAAAACCAGCAGCGCCTGCGGTGCCGCCGAAGCCCGTCGCAAAGCCGGCAGCTCCAGTGGTGCCGGAGCCTACTTTGATCGACCAGTTAACTGAAAATCCGTTGCTGCCTGCCGCTGGCATTGGCCTGGTTGCCTTGCTGGCCGGTTTTGGCATCTACCGCTCACGCCAGCGCAAAAAGGCCGCCATGGAAGACAGCGTCTTTTTGGAAAGTCGGCTTCAACCCGACTCTTTCTTTGGTGCCAGTGGTGGCCAAAAGGTCGACACGAACGACGGCGCCGGCGGCTCCTCCATGGTCTACACGCCAAGCCAACTTGATGCGGCCGATGATGTCGACCCGGTTGCCGAAGCCGATGTCTATCTGGCCTATGGTCGTGACATTCAGGCCGAAGAAATTTTGAAAGAGGCGCTCAAGTTCAATCCAGGGCGTGTGGCGATTCATCACAAGCTGCTTGAAATCTACGCCAAGCGCCGCGATCTCAGCGCCTTCGAAAACACCGCCAATGAGGCCTACCGTGCCTGCAACGGCGAGGGAGCCGACTGGAGCCGGGTATGCGAAATGGGATTGAGCCTTGACCCGACGAATACGCTGTACCTGCCAGGCGGGAAACCATCGTCGGCAGTACCGCTGGATTTTCCGGCAACGATTGCCAAGGGCGACGGATTTGGTCTGGCCGCAGGTGCCGCCGCTGTCGCGGGCGCCGCAGCTGTTGGTGCGGCCATGGCAGGCAATGCACAGAGCAATGCGGCCAACAGTTTTGCGGCGGCAACAGCACCTGTGACGCAATTGCCGGGTGCCACTGCGCCAGTAGACCTGAGTTTTGACCTTGATCTGGATTTTTCGCTGGATGAAGAGAATGCCAGTGCCATGAAGGACCTGGGCAACATCGAGCGGACTGCAAAAATGCCAGCCCTCAATTCAGGTCCGGTACCGCTGGACATGGATTTTGATCTGCCTGCTGCCGTTACAACGCCGATAGCAGTGCCCAGCGGCCATAGTCCCCTTGAATTTGACCTGCCTAAAGACGGTGCAATCAGTCTTCCCGCGTTGTCCACAGGCGAGGCCGAGGAATTCAAGCACCAGGCCGCGGTTAGTTTCGGCACCACGGTCGCCGGACCGCTGGCGACGTTTGCCGCAAAAGCGCCCGAGCCGGTGCAAGACAACAGCGGCATGCTGGAGTTCGATCTGGGTTCGCTGTCGCTGGATCTCAATGATTCAACCGAAGGCACTTCCATGGTGGAGTCGGCTGAATCTCAAGACCCACTGGCGACCAAGCTGTCACTGGCTGAAGAATTCAACACCATTGGCGACGAAGACGGCGCGCGCGCGCTAATCGAAGAGGTCATACTGGAAGCGAGCGGTGAAATGAAAGCCCGTGCCCAGGCTGCGCTTGCCAAACTCAGCTAGGGCGCAGTTCAGCGCAGGCTGGGCCACTCTTCACGGCATCGTATCGGCGTGAGGCTGGCGCTCGGAATCAGCTACAACGGTCGGGCTTACCAGGGTTGGCAAAGCCAACTTTCCGGACTGACTGTGCAGGACCGCCTGGAGAGCGCCCTGGGAAAGTTCACCAACCAGGCGCGCGTGTCCACACTTTGCGCGGGTCGAACCGATGCAGGCGTGCACGGCTTGATGCAAGTGGTTCACTTTGACACCGCCCTTGTCCGTCCCGTCAACTCCTGGGTGCGCGGCACCAATGCCAACCTGCCGGGCGATATCGCAGTGCAATGGGCCCGTGAAGTACCCAACGGGTTTCATTGCCGCGCGAGCGCCATTTCACGCCGGTACGCCTACATCGTGCTTCAGTCGCCGGTGCGCCCCAGCCTTGACCTTGGCCGTGTCGGCTGGGTCTATCGACCTCTTGACGCCACTGCCATGCAGGACGCTGCCACCCGCTTGATCGGGGAACATGATTTTTCATCTTTTCGTGCATCAAGCTGCCAGGCCCTGTCTCCCGTGAAGACGATGCTTAACGTCAGCATTGCACAACGGGGTGCCTATTGGCGGTTCGAATTTGAGGCCAATGCATTTCTGCATCACATGATCCGCAACGTCATGGGGTGCCTCATTGCAATCGGCCAGAAGAAGCATCCGCCGGCCTGGATCGATGAAGTCATGGCGGCGCGCAACCGCACCATCGCTGCCCCCACTTTCTCACCGGACGGTCTCTATTTTTTGGGCCCCCGGTATGATGCCCATTGGGGCCTGCCCGATCAATCACTTGCGTATGATGGGTTGCCATGAATTCCACTCGAACTCGAATCAAGATCTGCGGCCTGACGCGTGAACAGGATGTTGATGCCGCCGCCGCCGCCGGTGCTGATGCCATCGGATTCAACCTTTACAGCAAAAGCCTGCGCTACGTGACAATTGAACGCGCCGTTGAGCTTGCGAAGCGGCTACCGCCTTTTATCACTCCGGTGCTGTTGTACGTCAACGAAGACCCTGCAACCATCATCGCCCATTGCCGCCTTTTGCCGGGTGCCACGCTTCAATTTCACGGTGACGAAACACCCGCGCAATGTCAAGAGGCGACCCTTGAAGGTGCACGCCCCTACCTGCGCGCAGCGCGTATTCCGGTAGGCGACGGAGCTGGCAACTTCGATCTCGTAAAATACGCCCTCGAATATTCAAAAGCCCAAGCCATCCTGCTCGACGCTCACGTTGACGGCTATGGCGGCGGCGGCAAGGTTTTTAATTGGTCACTTCTTCCAGCAAACGTCAACGCTCACCTCGTCTTAGGTGGTGGGCTGAATGCTGCAAACGTGGCCGACGGGATTTTGCAGGTACGGCCACGTTGTAAAACGCTGGCCGTGGACATCAGTTCCGGCGTCGAACTGGATGGCCTCGATGGCAACCCCACCAGAGGCATCAAAGACGCTGAAAAGATCAACCGCTTCTGTGCCGCCGTTCGCGCGGCAGACAAGCTCCTTGCAGGACAATTCAATGAAAGATTACCAACAACCTGATTCGTCAGGCCACTTCGGCATATACGGCGGTAGTTTCGTCTCTGAAACGCTGACCCACGCGATCAACGAACTCAAAGCCGCGTACGCAAAGTACCAGCATGATCCGGCATTCATGGCCGAGTTCGAATACGAATTGGCGCACTTTGTCGGCCGCCCGTCGCCCGTGTACCACGCCGCACGCATGAGCCGCGAGCAAGGTGGCGCGCAAATTTTCCTGAAGCGCGAAGATTTGAACCACACCGGCGCGCATAAGGTGAACAACACCATCGGCCAGGCCATGCTCGCCAAGCGCATGGGCAAACCCCGCGTCATCGCCGAGACCGGCGCGGGCCAGCATGGTGTGGCGACCGCAACGATCTGTGCCCGATATGGGCTCGAATGCGTGGTCTACATGGGCAGCGAAGATGTCAAGCGTCAAAGCCCCAACGTCTACCGCATGAAGCTGCTCGGTGCCACCGTCGTGCCGGTCGAGAGTGGCAGCAAAACACTGAAAGACGCGCTGAACGAAGCCATGCGCGACTGGGTGGCCAATGTGGACAACACCTTCTACATCATCGGCACCGCCGCCGGCCCACACCCGTACCCGATGATGGTGCGTGACTTCCAGAGCGTGATCGGCAAGGAATGCCTGGTGCAGATGCCCGAGATGCTGAATGCAGCAGGTTGCAAGACCAACCAGCCCGATGCGGTGATCGCCTGCGTCGGCGGCGGCAGCAATGCCATGGGCATTTTTTACCCCTACATCAACCACGCCAACACGCGCCTGATCGGGGTGGAGGCTGCGGGTGAAGGCATGGACAGCGGCAAACATTCCGCTTCGCTGCAACGCGGCAGCCCCGGTGTGCTGCATGGCAACCGCACCTATGTGCTGCAGGACGACAACGGCCAGGTCACGGAAACCCACAGCATCAGCGCGGGCCTGGACTACCCCGGCGTCGGCCCCGAGCATGCCTTCCTCAAAGACATCGGGCGGGCCGAGTACGTGGGCATCACCGACAAGGAAGCACTGCAGGCCTTCCACTACCTGTGCCGCACTGAAGGCATCATCCCCGCGCTGGAATCCAGCCATGCGGTGGCGTACGCCATGCAACTGGCCAAAACAATGCGCACGGATCAATCAATTCTGGTCAACCTGTCTGGCCGGGGCGACAAGGACATCGGCACGGTGGCTGACCTGAGCGGCGGCGATTTCTTTTGCCGCCCGAGCTGCCAGGGCCAATCAGTCAAGGGCGGCGCCCAGGGCGGTGTGCGAGTGGTGGAGTTCGCAAAATGAGCCGCATCGGAACCACATTTGCGAAGTTGAAGGCCCAAAACCGCAAGGCGCTGATTCCCTACGTCACCGCCGGCTTCCCATTTGCCGACATCACGCCCGGACTGATGCACGGCATGGTGGCCGCCGGCGCCGACGTCATTGAACTCGGCGTGCCTTTCTCTGACCCCAGCGCGGATGGCCCGGTGATCCAGAAGGCTGGCGACCGCGCATTGTCGTTTGGCATTGGCCTGGTTCATGTGCTGGAAATGGTGCGAGAGTTTCGCGTCAAGAATGCGACAACGCCGGTGGTCTTGATGGGCTACGCAAACCCCATTGAACGCTATAGCCAGAAGCACAGTTCATCGGGTACCCAAAGTGCCTTTGTGCGCGACGCGGCTGCTGCGGGCGTCGACGGTGTGCTGGTGGTTGACTACCCGCCCGAGGAATGCGAAGCCTTTGCAGCGGAACTCAAGACCGCAGATATGGACTTGATTTTTCTGCTGGCCCCCACCAGCACAGAGGCCAGGATGGCTCAAATCGCGCGGATTGCCTCCGGCTATGTGTATTACGTTTCACTCAAAGGCGTCACTGGCGCTGGCACACTGGATACCGCAGCCGTTGAAGCCATGCTGCCCACCATCCGGCAACATGTCAGCGTGCCAGTGGGTGTGGGGTTTGGTATTCGCGATGCGGCAACGGCCAGAACGATTGGCAGGGTGGCTGACGCCGTGGTGATTGGCACCAAAATCATCCAGTTGATCGACGGACCGCCGCGCGATCAGGTGGTAAATGTTGCGGCCAGTTTCCTGCGTGAAATCCGAATCGCTTTGGACTCATAATTCAACCCAAAAGGAACCCCCCATGTCCTGGCTAGAAAAACTGCTGCCCTCGAAAATTCAACACACCGACCCGGCCGAGCGGCGCAGTGTTCCCGAAGGGCTCTGGATCAAGTGCCCCAGTTGCGAGACCGTCCTGTACAAGACGGATCTTCAGCAAAACCAGAACGTCTGCCCTACCTGCAGCCACCACCACCGGATTGGCGCCCGCGAACGCCTGAACATTTTTCTGGACAACGAAGGCCGATTCGAGATTGGGCAGGAGGTATTGCCGGTGGATCCGCTGAAGTTCAAGGACAGCCGCAAATACCCCGAACGCCTCAAGGAGGCCATGGACAACACCGGTGAGACCGATGCCCTGGTGGTGATGGGTGGCGCAGTGCTCTCCGTCAGTGTGATCGTTGCTTGCTTTGAATTTGAGTTCATGGGCGGCAGCATGGGCTCGGTCGTCGGCGAGCGTTTTGTCCGTGGCGTCGAAGCCGCCATCGAACAAAAAGCGCCCTTCATCTGCTTTACTGCAACCGGCGGTGCGCGCATGCAGGAAGGATTGCTGTCGCTGATGCAAATGGCAAAAACCAATGCATCGCTCACCAGACTGGCCAAAAAAGGCCTGCCGTTCGTGAGTGTGCTGACCGACCCGACCATGGGCGGCGTCAGCGCCGGGTTCGCATTTCTGGGCGACGTGGTCATCGCCGAGCCCAAGGCCCTGATCGGTTTTGCCGGCCCACGTGTAATTGAGTCAACTGTGCGAGTGACGCTGCCTGAAGGCTTTCAGCGTGCTGAATTCCTGATGCAAAAAGGCGCGATTGACTTCATCTGTGACCGCCGCGAGTTGCGCAAGACCATCGCCAGCACCCTGGCCATGCTGCAGCGCCAACCGGCCGATGCCGTCAGCTAACACTGAGAAAATGCTCATGGAAACCGCCCAACTCCAGCAGCTGCTGGGTCCTTATTTTCCGGGTTTGATGGGTGTTCGTTTGACCGATGTTGAGGACCAACGGGTGGTTGGCGAAATGGCGGTTCGCAAGGACCTGTGTACGCCCGGCGACATTCTTCATGGCGGCGCCTACATGGCTTTTGCGGACACGCTGGGCGCTGTTGGCACCGTCATCAA
>JANMCB010000037.1:0-15452 GCA_031360805.1 Rhodoferax sp. | reverse complement strand
CGACGTCGTGATCCAGTCGTATCGCCACCGATATGCCTTGGCAACCGGCGACCCCAATCTGCTGGACATCGAACGCCGCCTGGCCACACAACCTGCGATCACCGTGCCGTCAATCACTTTTGACGGCGCAGATGACGGTGTGCGCCCTGTGGCGCCCGCTTCACAACATGCACGCTTCTTCACCGGATCGCGCTCCCACCGCGTGGTGCCGGGTGTGGGCCACAACATGCCGCAGGAAGTGCCGCAGGTGCTTGCCGATGCGGTGATGGAGCTGGTGCGCACGCAGGCCAACGCGCGCACATCAGTCAAGGGCTGAAGCGCCGTCGGCACAGAGTGTCGGCCTGGCGGACTGCCATGTGCTGGGTGCCAGTTTTCAGGAGTTGGCACCCATGAGTGAATCAAAAATTGGTATAGGCCAACTTGAACCCAAAGGTACGCGATGCAGCAGCACTAACCTGAAGTGCCCCGCCTCCGCCCCAAACAAATCGGTTGATGGTTTGCTTGTCCGTAAAGTTGTCGATGAACGCCTGCACAGCAAATTTGTCGTTGACAACCCAATTGAGCTTCAAGTCGCCCTTGACGAAGGCGTCCTGCCGCTCAATCTGGGCGTTGGTCGGCTGACCGAAGTACCCGCTTGAAAAAGTAGCAACAATCATGGGCGTCAAAGAGCCGCCACCGCTAAGCGGAAATTGGTATTTCGCAAACACCGAACCTTGGTAGGTGGGCGCATACGGAAGACGCTTTCCGGAAAGATCACAACCGAAAGCCGCTGCGGGCTGGCCAGCGCCACCCGTACCAGACACAACGCCGCAGTCATAGCCAGGGGCAAAGACGCGGCGCTGGCCTGCCGGCGCGATGACGATGCCATTGCCGTCAACCTGAGGGGCAGTGGCGCCTGGGTCGGCAACCAGTATTGACGTACCAAATGGCAGGGCGACGTCGGTAAAGCTGCCATATTTGGCATCCAGCAGTGACAATGATCCCCCAAGCGTGAGCGCCCTGCTCTGACGCCACTCGCCTTCGATTTCCAGGCCTGTAGCCGTAGCTTTGGTTGCGTTGAAGATCGTTGACACGGTGGTGTTGCCCACCGCCACCTGCCGCTGCTCCTGCAGATCGGTGTAGTCATTGGTAAAGGCTGCGACGTTGAGCTGCACGGTGTTACGCAGAAAGCGATTTTTCGAGCCCACTTCATAGGCTGTCACGCCTTCGGGCTTGAAGGTTCTCAGGCTTTCAATGGCCTGGCCTGAGTTGAAACCGCCAGAACGGAAACCGGTCGAAACACTGGCGTAAACCAGTTGATCCCGATTCAGCTTGTAGTCGACCGCCAGCCTTCCCGTGAGCTTGCCGAAGGTGGCATCAGAATAGGTGGCGCCCTGTACCGTGTTGGTGCCTGGCAGGCAGTTAAAACCGAGCTGGGCATTGGAGCCCGTGCAATTGGTATTGCCTGAATTTCCAAACGCGGCATTGCCAGGCTGCGCAGTCGACAGCGATATCTGGTTGCCATCGGGCGCGCCTGCGGCGTTGGTTGGCAAGACCGAGTTGGCATTGGCAAATTTAAACGACTTGACATCCTGCGTGTAGCGCGCACCACCAGTCACGGAGAACTTTTCAGTGGCCTGGTAATTCACCTGGCCATAAATCGCAGTAGACGTTGTCTCAGGCTTTTGAAGGTCGTAAAAGCCTGCGCCGTTCTGTGCGAGCGCAATTGGCGTCGCCAGGGCATCAGACCGGATGGTGCGCGGCAATTGCTGGTTGATGAAGAGGCCCGTCAATTCGTCTTTAAAGTAATAAATACCGGCCACATAACCCAGCGGGCCTTTGCCTTCAGAGAGAATCTGGAACTCCTGCGAGAATGTTTTTGCAGATGTCTTTTGGTAGTCAATACCGATGGTAGAGGCTGAAAAATCAGTGTCCTGCGAGCGGGCCGCATCAAAATTGGCAAATCCCGTGAGCGACTTTAGCGTGAACGACGGAAATTTGTAGGACAGATCAACCGAAAAATTGCTGTCACTGAGTTTGAGAAACGGTTGGTAGTCGTTATTGATGCGGTCCATGACCCCAGGCGCGTACAGCGGAATACCCAGATCTACAGAACTCCCAACGGCGTTGGCACCGGTGCCCGCCCCTGCACCTTGCGTGCGGGTGCAGTCGTTCACACTGTCGCGGTTGCCGCCACGCGGGTTGATCGCAGCAGTAAAGCTGCTGTTAAAGAGCTGCTGGCACGATGGGTTGTGCAGGTAGGTGCCTGCCAGCTTGTAGCCAAAGGCCGAACCACCATTTCCAACCTGCTCCGTCATGTCGGCCCGCAAGATCGCCTCAAAATTCGCATTGGGTTTGACCTTCACCGATCCGCGTAAAAAGCGCAGGTCTTGGTCGAACAGACCTGCTGCACTGTTGAAATCGTTCTTCACCCATGGGTCGGATTTTTCGACGGCACCGGCGACGCGAAAAGCCACTGTGTCGCTCACCGGTACATTCACCGAGCCCTCAAAACGCATTTTGCCAAAACTGCCAAAACCCAGGCTGGCGGCGCCTTCAAACGCGGTCAACTCGGGCGCATTGGTAGTGACGGCGACCGTACCGCCAAAGGTGTTGCGGCCAAACAGGGTGCCTTGCGGGCCACGCATGATCTCAACCCGGCCTACGTCCACAAAGCCCAGCATCGCCTGCTGTGCGCGCGACTTGTAAATGCCATCGACAAAAAAGCCAATTGTGGTGTCTGCATTGACCGCCACGTTTTCGGTACGCACCCCGCGGATGGCCGGGCGCGCATCCACGCCCGAGCGGCCAAACGTAAAGCCGGCAGAGAGAGACTCCATCTGCGACAAATCGGTCACGTTGCGCTCAGCCAGCGTTTCACCATTGACGCCAGTGACAGAAACGCTGACCTTCTGCTGGTCTTCCACGCGCCGGTTGGAGGTGACGTTGACGGTCGGAAGAACCACTTCATTCGAAGCCTGAGCGGCTGGTGCCGTCTGCGCCATGGCAATGTTGGGCGCCACCAATGCCCAAGCGGCCAAAGCCTGGAGAACGTGTGCAGACAAGAGATTTCGGCGATGGGTGATCATGTGCAAGTCTCCGTTGAAAAAAATGGTGGATTGGGGGTCACACTCATGCCGACTGCAACTGCTGAACCAACCCACAGGAAGGCCAGTGTAAATTTGTGCAACCAGGCTTGCAATCGTATGCAAGCAATATGCAAGCTGACTCGGAGAAACCCTAATCACTCGATCAGCCCTTGACCGCGCCCTGGGTCAGACCCGAGACGATTTGCCGCTGAAATAGTGCCACCAACAGGATCAACGGAACAGCGATGCTGACTGAACCCGCGATGCCCTGCATCAACAGCGTTTCGCTCTCGGCGTGGATAACATTGGCAATCGCAGCGGGCATCGTCATTTTCTCGGCATTGGTGAGCGCAGAGCTGAGCAGAAAATCGTTGTAGGCGAGCAGAAAACTGAACAGGCCAGTCGTCACGACGCCAGGCCACATCACCGGCATGATGACTTTGCGAAAGGCCTGGAACCGGGTGCATCCGTCCACCTGCGCAGCCTCATCGAGCTCAGGCGGAATACCGGCAAAGAACGCGCGCAGCATCCAGATCGTGAAAGGCTGATTGATCGCCACAAGCACGAAGATCAGCGTGAAGTAGGTGTTGCGAATGCCCAAGGCATCAAAGATGGTAAAAAAAGAGGGTAGTAAAGTTGAGTGTGGCAGGGCGCGAAAAATCAGGGCGATGATCAGCAGCCAGAACCCCAACGCCCCCCGGTAGCGCGCCAGTGCGTAACCTGCAAGACAACCGGTACTGAGCGAGATGACGACCGTCCCCACAGTGACGAGAACCGTGTTGGCAAAGTTCAAGTAGAAGGCCTTGTCGATCCACAGCCCGGTGTAGTTTTCGAACGTGAAGGGCGCCACCCACTTCAGCGGCGCAGCGAAGGCATCGACGTATTGGCGAAAAGAGATCACTGCCGCCCACACAATGGGCAGTGAGGCAAGCAGCAGCCAGCCCAGGAGACAGACGTAAAGCAGGGTTTGGCCAAGCAGCGAAGGTCGCTTCATTCAGAATCCTTCCTTCTGCTCACGCCATGTTTTGCGAAGCAGTGGAATCAGCAGGACGGCGATTCCCAGTACCGTCAGAACGGCAGCCGCACTGGCTTTGAACGGGTTGTTTTCCTCCAGCAGTACATAGTAGGTGAGGTATTGCACGCTGGTGGTGAAAGCACCCTGCGTCAACACCAGTACGGGCTCAAACACACGGTAAGCATCCATCAGGTGAATCAGGGTGATGAAGACCACCATCGGCATCAGATGCGGAAGGGTCACAAAGCGCAGCTTCTGCCAGCGTGTTGCCCCGTCAATGGTGGCGGCTTCAAGGGAGTCTTGCGGCACCGACTGCAAGCCGGCGTACAGCACAATGAATGCGAATGGAAGGACGTGCCAAATCCCATACAGGATGATGAGCAACCGTGCGGACCACGCCTGCGCCATCCAGAACACCTGCACGCCAAACTGGGCCAGCACGTGAGGCACCAGCCCGTTGTCCCGAAACAGCCATTTGATCGCCAGTGCACCGACCACTGGCGTAATGATGAAAGGCAGGAGCGATGCGGAAATGAAAAACCCGCGCAGCCGTTTGGTCACCCGGTTCACGCCCAGTGCCAGCAGCAGGCCCCCGACCAGCACAAAGGGCGTTGTTACCAGGGTATAGATGAGGGTGAATTTGAGTGCTTCAAAAAATTCGTTGGGCTGTACCTGTGCGTCAGGAGATTCCTCACGGCTAAGCCCCAAAATCTTGCGGTAGTAGTCCCAACCTACAAATGTGCAGTTCTCGATCACATGACCCGTGGCGTCAACCCTGGCCCGCTGCGTCATTACCTCCTGTGCATCGAATGGGCCAGTCTGCCTGACTGTGACGAACTCAAGCTCTGGCGCACAACTGCGCACCGATAGCCAAAATGTCATGGCCAGCGGTAATGCAAGCAGCGCCAGCATCAGCAGCACGGAAGGCGCCGTGAACTGCATAAAGCTGCGCGTCTTCATGCTGGGCCCTTGATGAATCCCTTTTCGACCGCCGCGAGGCGATAGGCAGCTGCTGCTGCCCCCAACACCTGGGATGCAGTGCGATCACCTTTAAGCGCATCGGGCAGCGCCCTGCCCACTTCACCCAACGCGAGCGAAAAGAATGGCTCCGCCGGCCAGGCTTTTGCACCAGCCTTTTGCGCCAGGGCAACTCCTGTACCAAATCGTCCTGGCTGGTAGGACGAACGAACCCAAATGGTCAGATCGTTGCCTGAACGCACCGTGTCTTCACTGAGCATCTCCATCAACACATGAAACACCGCTTCGCGCCGCGCTTTTCCGCCCGCCAGACTGCGCGGCATTGCGACACCATCCCACCATAAATGGGCTGCAGTAGGTCCACCGGGTCGGGCTGAAGGTGCGGCCGCAAAGGCCATTTTGCCAACCACCTTGGATGCCAAAGTGTCATCCATGCGCGATGCACGGCTGGCCCACAGCACGCCCATCGCTGATTTGCCTTGCTGGAGCTGATTCATCAGGTCGTCAGTGTTGGATGCCAAGACATTCGGGGTCATGAAGGGCAAGACCAGGCGCATCGTCTCTATGGCCGCCACTCCGAGCTCGCCCTGAAAGGCTGGCACAGCACTGCCTGGCTCGAAGAATCGCCCTCCCAGGCTGGCCAGGATATTGGTGAATTCAACCGCTCCGTCAAAGCCCTTGCCGAAGCCCTGCGCGATGGGGAAGACAAGTTCGCGCTCCTTTACGCTCAAAATTGCTGCAGCCTGAAGCAATTCGGCGTAAGTAGAAGGGACTGGCAGCCCATGGCGTTCAAACAGATCCTGCCGATACACAAGGTTTTGGGTGTTCTGCATGAAAGCAAGTGCCATCACTTCGCCATCGACCCTGACCAGCATGCGCTCTTCCAGGCGATAGCGACCGGCGTATTTTTCTACCAAATCGGTCAGTGGCGACAACTGGCGCCGACTGTAAAGATTGCTGAACACACCTGCGGAAATCACTGCCGCGTCAAATGGCGAACGACCGGTCGAGCCAAAGGCGCGCTCGGTCTCCGTGCGCGCCTGGGGTGTCAATTTGAACGACACTTTGAAACCAGATCGACTGCAGGCCTCGGCCGCGCGGGCCATGTGTTGTACCGCTGGCAGCGGGCCACCAACCAGATTGATGTCGCCCACAGAGATTGACAGCGCAGGACACCTGGTGGCGGACACCTGCGCTGGACTGTTTCCAGCAGCGGGCAGGCTGACGGCGGCCGACACGATCAGCAGTTGGCGTCGGCGCAGGTTCATGAGGTCCAGTGCACGCGCATTTGCGTCGCTGCATCAAACAGAAAGCACCGGTCCGGCTGCACGCTCAGGGCGTGACGCTGGCCAATCGACGCCTGGTGGTCTCGGTCTGCCTTGGCGGTTACCCGTTGCTCACCCAATTGCAGCGTGACCAGTGTTGAATCGCCCGTCAGCTCAAACGAAAACACGTCGCCAGCAAAGGCAGCAATCGGGGTACTTGCGGCCACAAGGTCTTCAGCGCGCACGCCCAGGACCACATTGTGTCGCGTGATCCCACCGAAACCGGGCAATTCAATGCCTCGCGCCCTGAACACACCCTTGTCCAGTTCCCCATGCACGAGGTTCATGGACGGAGACCCGATAAAGCCAGCGACGAATAGATTGGCCGGGTTGCTGTAAATGTCCTTCGGCGTGCCGATCTGCTGTACCTCGGCCCGACTCATCACCACCACCCGGTCGGCCAGCGTCATGGCCTCAATCTGGTCGTGAGTGACATAAATGGTGGTAACACCCAACGTGTGGTGCAGGTGTTTCAGGTGAGCACGCATGCTCGCCCGCAACTTGGCGTCCAGGTTGGAGAGTGGTTCGTCCATCAAAAAAACAGCTGGCTCGCGAACGATGGCCCGCGCCAGTGCAACGCGCTGGCGCTGTCCGCCCGAAAGCTCCCTGGGTCTGAACTGCAGAAAGTCCATCAACTCCACGCGTTGGGCGGCCAGCTTGACGGCCGGTTCAATCTGGGCTGCAGACATACCCCGAATGCGCAGAGGAAAGCTGATGTTTTCCTGGACCGTCATGTTTGGGTAAAGGCCATAACTTTGAAACACCATGGCGACATCCCGATCTTTGGGCTCGAGCGAGTTGACACAGCGATCACCGATCCAGACTTCTCCCTCGCTGGGATCTTCCAGGCCAGCCACCATGCGCATGGTGGTAGTTTTCCCACAGCCAGACGGGCCCAACAGCACCAAAAACTCACCCTGCGCAATGTCCAGAGAAATTTGTCTGACACCCACTGCGGCGCCCCAGCGTTTGGAAATATTTTTCAGCTGAACGCGCGCCACATCAGGCCCGCGCTTGAAGGATTTGCATCCAGATCGCCACATCGTCAATCAGGACCCACTCCCGCACGATGCGGCCTTGAATCACATCAGCATGGGAGATGCCCAACACCTCAACCAGCTTTCCGCTTGCGCGGCCATAGCGGCCACCTCCCTCGTGCATCGCGTGTACACGCCAGCGCATGGCGATGGAAGTGGCAAGGCCGTCCCGCGCATTGGCCACGAGGTGCTCCAGTTCGAATCGGGCACCAGGCAGCGCATTTGAAATGCCCGCCCAAAAACGCAAAACCGCAGCCGCGCCAACTGCCGCTTCGCCGCCTGGCAGCCCAACGATAACTCGATCATGGTGCGTTGCCGCCAATGACAGGGGCTCTGCCCCTGACCAAAGCCGGCCGTAGGTGGCTGCGTAGTTTTGCGCCAGCGGGTTAGGGTCGATGAAAGACTTGTACTGCCCCGGTGCAGGCGGCATTGCGGGTTTGCCGTAGCCCCCCCGCTCATCCAGCCAGCGCTGCGCCAGATCACGCTCGTGCACGCCGATTTGCCGTGCAATGGCTGCTTGGTCTCGCACAAGCCACTCGTGCACGATGCGGTTGTTGATGCAAACGCAGTCAGCAATAGTGCGCGCGAAGACTGGTTTGAAGGTGGGCGGGCCAAATATACCGTCACCGGCGTGCGTCATGGGGCTGAAAATTCGGTGCGAGGAGAGGAATCCGCCATGCTCGTCGCCAGAGGCAATCACATCCTCAGCCAACAGGCGCCGGTCAGGAAAGGCCTTCAGGGTGGCTCGCGTGCCGTCGATCACCGGGTCTATACCGATTGACACGCTCGCGGGTGTCTCTACAGCACAGTCGCCACTGTAGTAGCGGCGAATGTCTTCGATCCTTCGACCCTCCCAGATGCGTTCCGTAATGACTCGGATGAAATGGTCCAGGTCGCGAAACTCAGCGTCAAAACCTTTCATGGTGACTTGCTCAAGGCGCGCTTCGCAGCTTGGCGTTGCCCAACTTTGCATTGCGCACCGACTCGCGCTTCACCAGCCGGATGGGGACCACGACATTTTCGCTTTGCGACTGGCGATCATCGCGCAGGTAGCGTTGCAACAGCCCCACAGCTGCTTCGACCATGGGCTCGAGCTGTTGCTCAACGGTCGTCAGACGGTAGCTGGCCCAATCAGACTGAGGCACGTTGTCAAAGCCGACTACCGATACATCCTCAGGAACGCGCAGGCCCAACTCAAAACGCAGCGTGTCCATCACCGCAAATGCCATATGATCGCTGGCCACAAACACCGCGTCAGGTCGCTCCGCACCGGCCCGAAACAGTTCGCGCGTGGCAGCCCGGGCCTGCTCAAAATTGTAATTACCAATGCCGCGAGCCCAAATACGCAGCCCGCGCTCTGCCAAACCTTCCCTGAAACCCCGCTCACGCTCCAGGTTGGTGGATGACTCTTCATTGCCCGCAATATAGGCAATCCGTTCGTGGCCTGTGTCGGCAAGGTGCCTGGCCACGGCCCGCCCGCCCGCCATGTTGTCCGACCGGACCGAACTGACGGAACCTCCGCTGCCAGTCGCCATGACGCGGTTGAAAAGCACCACAGGAATCGCCGCATCGGCGCAGCGCTGAGCCAGCCCGGACGACAGGGTTGTCGCCGCCAATACGATGCCATCGACGTGGTACTGCAATATCTGGTTGACCAGCTCGTCTGAGTTGGCCGAGTCATTCACAAACAGCAGCACGTGATAACCATCAAGCTGCAAGCGCTTGGCCAAATGGTCAAGTGCCACTGGATAAAAAAGATTCTCCATATAGGACAGCACCAGCCCAATGATGCGTGAGCGCTTGGTGATCAGGCTGCGGGCGTGAGCATTGGGGCGATACCCCAGCTTGTGTACAGCATCCATAACTTTGCGCCGCGTGCCTTCAGACACACTGGCACCGGGCGTGAAGCTCCGGCTCACGGCCGACTGGGATACTTCGGCCAGCCGTGCTACGTCAATGGACGTCACGTTGGACGTAAGACTGAAGCTCATGGGGTGCGCATCTCATCATTGACAGTTGGCATTTCAGCAGATTGCATAGGTATGCACTTTAAGAAATTCCAGAAAAAATTGAATCAGGATTTACCCCGACTATTTTGCTTCGGGCCTTGAAAAAACCATGTCTGAGGAATAAACTCTGCTTTCTGCATAGGTATTCAAATCAACCAAATCTGAACTGATGACCCCAAGCACCTCAAGAGCTAGTGAAATTTCGAGCGCAGCGTCACAGGAAAGCGGAAACGCAGGTGCTAACGCCAAGATGCTCAGCGCCACCAAGCGCGCCGGCTGGGCGGCCATCCACCGCCTTCCAGGCAAGGATTTTGCGGCAGCGATCTACGACCTGTTGACGCCTGACTCATTGTGGGTCGTATCCCACCCCATCAATGAGCTGTCCGGTCCTGAAGCAGTGGCCAGCGGCTTTTTCGCACCCCTTTTGGCGGCCCTGCCCGATCTGGAGCGACGCACCGACTTGTTTTTTGGCGGCTGGTGGGACGGCAAAATCACCGGCGGCGAAGGCTGGTGGGTGACTTGCACCGGGCACTATCTGGGCACCTTTCGTGTGGACCTGTTCGGAATACCTGCCAATGGCGAGCCCGTGTGGCTGCGTTTCGGGGAGTTTTACCGTATTGAGAACGGTCGCATCGCCGAGGCGCGCATCATGCTGGATCTGGTCGATTTGGCGCGCCAGGTCGGGCACCCAATTTTGCCTGTTCCAACCGGCATGGAATTGCTGGTACCCGGTCCCCGCAACCATGCCGGGCTGCTGCTGGCAGACAGCGACCCGGCGGAGGGACAGGCCTGCCTTGACTTGGTGATGCAGATGATCGGTGGCTTGAGCAGCTACAACCAGAGTGATCTCAAAAGCATGGGCATGACACGCTTTTGGCACCCCGACATGATGTGGTACGGACCAGGCGGTATCGGCACATCGCGCTCAATCACCGGGTTTGAAAAGCATCATCAAAAGCCGTTTTTGGCCGCAATCCCGGATCGAAAAGGTGGAAACCACCGCGCCCGCTTTGGCGAAGGCGCTTATGCCGCTTCGACCGGCTGGCCCAGCATTCACGCCACCCACCTCGGCCCCTACCTTGGTGTTCCTGCAAGCAACAAGCCTGTCACCATGCGGGTGATGGACTGGTGGCGCGCCGAGCAAGGCTTTTTGGTGGAGAACTGGGTGCTGTTGGATCTGCCCCACTTCTTCTTTCAAATGGACGTGGACATTCTGGCGAGAGCCAGAGGTTGAAAATCCCGCTGGGTCGGAAAGCCGATCGCAACTCAGTTCATCAGTAATTGAGTTTTTCTGACCCACCCTCTGCCGCTTCCCGAAGCGCTCTGGTGATGATGCCTGTCGTCACACTGGCAAAGTAGCGAGCGCCCCAAACCGCGTAACGGTCTTCGTCGGCAGGGGTCAATGCAAGAATCCCCGGGCACTTGCCAGCCACCGCCACCGCTCGCAGAACCTGCTCAATCGCCCCTTGAACGGGAGGTTCTGACCACCGATTCTCAAGGCCCATGCTGTGCGCCAGGTCGTTCGGGCCGATGAAAACACCATCCACACCCGGCACCGCCGCAATGGATGAAGCGTTGGCCACGCCCTCAGGCGTCTCTATCATCACGATCAATGCAATGCCCTCGTTGCTCCGTTGGGTATGTGCCGGGCCACCGAATGCGCCATAGCCTGCAGCACGGCTGGAAAAAGCTGAACCCCGCTGACCACCAACACCCGCGCCAATCGGTGACGGGTACTTCACCTGCTGTACCAAAGCACTGGCTTGCTGCGCCGTATTGACCATGGGAATCTGCAGTGCGCCAGCACCAATATCCAGCGTTCTGGCAATGTCATGCGGCAGGCATCGCACCACCGCGGGCAAGTCGCTGGCGCGTGCGGCCCGCAACATGTGTTCGGTGGTCTCCAGACTGGCACTACCGTGCTCGTTGTCGATGATGACGAAGTCAAAGCCCGCGTAAGCGCACATCTCCACGATGGCAGGTGAGGCAATGCCATTGAAAATTCCGCGCAAACGCAGGCCGCTGCGCAGCATTTCGGGCAGACGAGTATCAAGGGGTCGGTGATGGTCAAGCATGGGTTGGGAGCCGCTTTCAATTCTGCGCGCGGTCGATGAAGTACTTGGAGCCAACGTAGCCGTTTGCATCCACTGCGTGGCCGAGTTTGCCAGCAGCCTGCACCACATCATCTGACCAGAGAATCCGCTTGCGTGCGTCGCCTGCAGTGATCACAAGCACCACTGCGTCTTGCTCGCCCTGGTTCCGATAGCTGCGCCAACAGTCGGCGGGCATGGCAAAACTGTCCCAGCTCGACTGCAAACCCTGTGCAGTCACGCTGGTGGCAACCGGTACGGAGCTGCCATCCCCGGTACCGTCGCCTTCCACGTTGATGACCAACTCACCCTGATAAACGACCAGCACCTGCTTTTCATTCAGCCGGTGCCTGGAGAGCCGCCCACCCGGAGGCAGCTTCATCCACTCGATGGAAAAGCCATGGGCGTTGACTACCGCCGCTTGATGGTTTCGATCCTCACTCATGCCCAGGCCGATCACGGGTGCCAGTTGCGCGCCGCACTGGGGCAGCCTGGCATCCAGTGTGGCTTGGGTCGACCATTCCAGGCTGTTGAAACGGACGATCCGCTGTGTCATCTGCTCCGGCGACCAGACCCTGAGAGCAGCAATTTCCGCTTCTGTCATCGGCACCAATGGCTTCATTTCAGGCGTCCATTGGTGACCCGCGTTTTGATCGACAATTTGGTATTCATCCGTCAGTTGCACACCATTTTTCCGCGCCAGTTCCAGCGTGCCGGGCCCCCACAGAATGCCGCCTGTGCTGTCGCGTCCCAGCGCCGTGAACATGAACCCGTCATCGACTCCCACATTCTTGAATCCCCGGTAAATCCAGGTGGGTACAGTCAGAATGTCACCCTCACCCAACCCTGCAGTCTGATGCTCCGGGTTGAAGCCCCAATGCATTTCCCAGGTGCCGCGCGTGCAGATAAACACCTCAGCCGTGAAATGCATATGGGGTGGATTGCGTTTGCCGTGGGGCATCGAAATTCCGCCCACCTGAAAGCCATGCTTTTCGCGCAGACTGACGGGCTGCTTGGGGTTTTGCGAAACGCCCGCACCAATCAGCGCATAGTTGTACTTGGGTGCACACTCCGGTATGCAGTAGTCGATGAACGCTTCCGTTGAATACCGCAGGCTGCGAAAAGGGATAAACCGCGCCTTGATCTGCTCTTCATTCAACATCACTGCTCCCAACAAATTAAGTGGAGATACTGCTATAAATATAGTAGTATTCCATGCGCCCTGCCGATTCGCCCGTTTTCACGGCCACAACACGTCACTGGCCATTTGCGCTCCCTCGCCCATGCTGGCAAGCTTGGCAAAACAGATGGGTGGGTAAATCGCACCAAAACCGGCAAAGGTGCCAAAACCGCAATCGGTTGCGGCCATTACACGGTCGCGGCCCACAATGTTGGCGTAGGTGAGCAAGCGTTGCGCAACCAGGCGCGGATGCTCGATGAAGTTATTGACGGTGTCCAGCACGCCCGGTGCAAGGACTTTGTCATCAGGAATCCTGCCCGCCTTGCCCGCCTGAGCCCACACTTCCCACTCGTGCGCATGGCGCGGGTTGGCTCCCTCAAACAGTAAAGTGGCAGGCTTGGCCTTGAGCACCACATCAATGATTTTTTCCAGCCCAATGTCGTGGTGGTGCGGACCCTCATAATTGCCCCAGCAGACATGCATGCGGATACGCTCGGCGGGCACATTGCGCAGGGCATGGTTGAGTGCCTCCACCTGCAGGTGCGCGTTGCGCAAAAACTCGGCATCATCAACATCGCGAAACTTGATGTGGCGGCCCATGGCAAGGTCCGGCGCATCAATCTGGAGGTCAAGCCCCGCTGCGACGATGGCCTCGTATTCGGTCGCCATGGCATCGGCCAGTGCCTGCAAATATTGTGCATTGCTGGCGTAGTATTTGTTGGGCTGAAACACCGCGATCACACCTGGTGATGCACTGTTCATGAAAGCCCGTGCCGGCGCACTAGCAGTTCCGTCAAGAGCGCTGCAAGCTGCTTTCAGGTTGCCGATGTCTTTGTACAAGCCGCTCAAATCTTTCACGGCAATCGGCCCGGTGCAAATCGGACGGTGGTACTTGGGCGTGGCCCCCAGCTTGGCCAGGCGCTCTTTGAAACCTGGGTAGTCGTCCAGGTCCTTGGGCACTGCACGGGGCATTTCGCCCAATTCAAAACCCGTGAGTCGATGGCGGATGTAAGTCGCATAGGAGATTTTGCTCATCTCGCCGTCGCTCACCACGTCGACCTTTGAGGCAGCCTGCCGGGCGACCACGCTGGCCACTTCCTGAGCCATTAACCGGTCAAATTCAGGCTCGACAAAGTTCAGTCCACTGTCTTGCGCGAAAAGCTGCGTGACGACAGACTCGGGCCGTGGCAGGCTGCCAACGTGCGTGGTCAAAATCCGGTTCATTGGGTGCCGTCCTCGTTCAGCTTCTGTCGTCAACATGCGTTTCAGCTTCCAGCCAGCAATCGATCCAGACCGGCTTTGCCCACGGATCGACGTTTTGCATACGCATGCAATTTAACTGCTGGACTTTGACTTTCAAATGGTACTAACCCTAGCGGTCCGATTCGTGCAGTTCGAAGCATGAATCCTGCACTCTTGCATCGAAAACCCTGTTTTTTGGGAGCCAGATCCCATTTATAGTTTGCTCAGTGTTTTCGGTTTAAGAGTTGCAGGACCTTCAGGAGACCGGCGATGAACCAGCATGACTTTTCCGCTGAGGCTGTCAATCAGGCCCGCGCCGCAGCCTTTACCATGCCGCTGGACGAAATCGATGTCAGCAAGCCGCGCCTGTTTCAGGACGGCAGCATTGGCCATTACTTTGAGCGCCTGCGCCGCGATGCGCCGGTGCACTGGCAGACCAACCCGATCAATGGCGGGTTTTGGTCGGTCACCCGCTACCAGGACATCATGCACGTGGACACCAACCACGGCATTTTTTCGTCGGACTGGGCCAAAGGCGGCATCGCCATTTTCGACCAGGTGATGGACCAGCGCGCGCCAAGCTTCATCGCGATGGACCAGCCGCAACACGACGAGCAGCGCAAAACCGTCAGCCCGATTGTGGCGCCCGCCAACCTGGCGTCAATGCAAAACACCATCCGCGAACGCACAGCCAGGGTACTGGACGCCCTGCCGCGCAACGCGGCCTTCAATTGGGTAGAGCGCGTCTCGATTGAGTTGACCACGCAAATGCTGGCCACGCTGTTTGATTTCCCGTTTGAAGACCGCGCCATGTTGACACGTTGGTCTGATGTAGCAACCGGCGCTGTCGGGCCTGGCCGCGTGACCGAGTCAATGGCCGCGCGCCAGCTTGAGCTTGACCAGTGCCTGGCCTATTTCACCCGCCTGTGGAACCAGCGCGTCAACGAGCCGCCAAAAACTGATTTGATCTCGATGCTGGCGCATTCTCCCGCAACGCGCAACATGACGAGCGCCGAATTCATGGGCAACTTGATTCTGCTCATCGTGGGTGGCAACGACACCACGCGAAATTCCATGACAGGCGGACTCCTGGCGCTGCATCAAAACCCGGCCGAATTTGCCAAGCTGCAGGCTTGCCCGGCGCTCGTTGAAAGCATGGTGCCGGAAATCATCCGCTGGCAAACACCGCTGGCGCACATGCGGCGCACGGCACTGGTCGATACCGAACTGGGCGGCAAGCACATCAAGGCCGGCGACAAGGTGGTGATGTGGTACCTGTCAGGCAACCGCGATCAGGACGCCATTGACTGCCCTGACCAGTTCATCATTGACCGCGCACGGCCACGCCAGCATTTGTCGTTTGGTTTTGGAATTCACCGCTGCGTCGGGAATCGCCTGGCAGAAATGCAGATCAGAATACTCTGGGAGGAAATTCTCAAGCGTTTTGCCAGTTTTGAGGTGGTGGGCGAACCTCAACGCGTGCTGTCAAACTTTGTGCACGGCTATAC
>JANMCB010000472.1:0-2261 GCA_031360805.1 Rhodoferax sp. | reverse complement strand
ATGCCCACGATGATGGCCGCCCACCATGGCCAGCCAGCATGCACAACGGCAATGCCCGTCAGATAACCGCCGACGCCCAAAAACGCGGCATGCCCGAATGACAGCATGCCCGTGTAGCCAAACAGCAAGTTAAAGCCCACGGCATACAGGCCAAAAATCAGGATATTGACCGACAGCGCGTCGTACGGCATGAGGAACGGGAAAACCAGCAAAAAAGCAATCGCAGTTGCCACACGGTGCCTGCGCGCCAAATCAATCATGGAAACAAAGATGTTCATCAAGGTTTACCGTCAATCCATCAGACCCGCTTTGCCGAAGAAACCTTGCGGGCGAATCAGCAAAACGACGGCCATCAAAACGAAGATCGACAACTCGGCGTAGGCTGGTGCGAACAGGGAAGTCATGGCAAAGACGATTCCTACCAGCAAGCCCGCCACCACGGCACCAGGCAACGAGCCCATGCCGCCCACCACCGTCACCACGAAGGATTCCGCCAGAATCGGAATCCCCATCTCCGGGTTGACCGCGCGGGTGGGTGCTGCCAGCAAGCCCGAGAGCCCGGCAATCGCGGTGCCAATGCCAAAAACCAGCCACCACACTTTGGCAATGTCGATACCCAGCACCTTGACGATCTCCGCATCGCGCGAACCGGCGCGGATGATCAGGCCATAGCGCGTCTTCTCGATAAACAGCCACAACGCGAGCACGATCACTGCTGTCGCAAAAATCAAAAACAACCGGTACAGCGGAAAATGACCGAACCCTAAGAACACGGAGCCTTTCAGCTCATTGGGCGTGGACGATGGCAAGCCTTCAATGCCAAACACAAAACGCATCACATCGATCAGCACGTAAGACAGCCCAAAGGTCAACAACAGTGGGTAGTCGATGCCGCGACCATACAAGGGCCGCACCAAAAAGCGCTCGCACAACAGCCCAATCGCACCTGTGACCAGGGGCACTGCCAGCAGGCTGAACCAAAAGTTGCCGGTCAACGTCAGGCTGTAAACACCCAGAAAAGCACCCACCATGAAGAAAGCGCCGTGGGCAAAGTTGACCACCGTCAGCATCCCAAAGATGAGTGACAGTCCAATCGCCAGGAGCGCATAAACAGCGCCCAAAGCGATGCCCGTCATAAGCTGCAATGCGAGCAGCTGCGGCGTGACATCAATCATGGTGGAAATTCAATGCGTCACACCAAATCAAGTGCTGATTTTGTGACCCATTTCGTCGCAGGTACGCAAATTTTTCTCATCGGGTGCCTCAATCGACAAGACGTTGAAGACATCGTATTTGTCTTTCATGTTCTTGGATTTGGACTCAACAATGACCACCGACTGAATCGACTGGTGGTCACACTTGCGGTAGAACTGCTCGCCCTTGTAAAAGTTGTAGCGCAACTGGCGCAGTGCGATGCTGACTTTGACCGACTCTGTGGATTTGGACTCACGCACTGCCTGAAGCACGCTGCGCACACCCGCATAACCCAGGGCGCCGTAGTCTGAGGGCACCGTACCGCCGTAAGCCTTGCGGAATTTGTCGTTAAATGCTTTGGCAGCGGGGATTTTGTCCTCCATGCCCCAGTAGTAGGACGTGCCGCCCAGGATGCCTTCAAACGCATCCGCGCCACCTGCCTGCCGTGCGGTGTACAGCAGCACGGGAGCAATGATCTTGGTGTTGGCTTTCAATCCAAAATCAGTCGCCTGCTTGGCGGAGTTCACCAAATCGCGGCCAAAATTGCACAGCACCAGGATATCGGGCTTCAAAGACTGAATGCGGGGCAAAAACGCCGAGTAATCTGCAACGCCAAGCGGGTGCCGTATGTCGGCCAAGGTTTGTGCACCCATGGCCTGGCCAGCACGCTGAAAACCGCGCACCATCTCATGCCCGTAAGCGTAGTCTGCCGTGAGATAGACAATCTTTTTGCCGAATTTGGGGAAAGCGTAACGCGCCACCGCACCTGCGGTCAAATGCGGGTTTAGCGCCTCGTGGAAGGTGTACAGGCTCCAGTCCTTCGCTTCGTTGATGGTGTCGGATTGGCTGATGGAATTGAAGATGATCTTGCGATCACGGCAGACCGCGTTGATCGACAACTGCGTGGCGGCAGAAAGCGAGCCCACGACAAAATTGACCTTGTCCTTCTCAATCAATTCCAGCGTGCGGGTGGCCGCTTCGCCGGGGTTGAGTTTGTCATCGCGCACCAGCAGCTCGGCCTTCATGCCATTGAAGCCACCGGTTTCGTTGAACTCCTTGACTGCGAG
>JANMCB010000444.1:0-2466 GCA_031360805.1 Rhodoferax sp. | reverse complement strand
CACCACCCTGGAGGGCTTGGGCAATGAAGCGCCACCCAATGACCCGGAACAACTACCCGAACCAATGGCCCGAACCAATGAACCGAAAAAATAAGCTTCCGAAGCAAGCTCCCAGAGCAAGGTCGCAGGAGATCAGCCGCGGGTTCCTGGCGCCACGACCAACGGTTCGGGTTTTTTCGGAACCACCAGCGTCTCAACCCCCTTGATGACGCCGCCGCCCTGCACGCTGCCGCTGGCGCTGCCGTAGCCCAGCACGCGCGCCTGGCAGGCCAAGCGCTCTTCATCCATGAACACGTTGCAACGCGCCAGCGCGTTGGCGGCATAGTCGTTGCTGTTGGTGATCAGCGTGCCGCGCCGTTTTTCAACCGCTGCCGCATTGGCACCCTTGATGCAGTCGACCCGCGCTTCACCCTCGGTATTGACCATGCACCAGGCGCGCTCCTGGCGCACGTCGCCCGAGGTGTCAATGCCGGTATCGCCCTTGACGTTGACTTGCGCCATGGCAGCGCCAACGGACAGCGCGCCCAATGCGGCCGCAAAGGCAAATTTGCCGGATAGAGTTTGCAGTTTTCTGGATTTCATGGAGTGACTCCTGACGATGGAAGATCAACCAGTCTAAAAAAGCGCGGGCGGCGTCAACAGCAGACGATGGCGGAGTTGCAGTGCGAACAACACCCGCATTCCCGTAGGACAACAAGCGTGACCCCAAGGGCCGCAATAACAAATTAATTAACCTACAGGTTAATTTTCATCACTCCAAAAACGCAAAATCGTCAAAATTCCAATCAAATTGGCTTCTAGCTCTCGTATCATATAAATAGTTTGCTATGTATATTATAGTACTTCGGATGACTCACACGAAAGCCCTTGTGCATACGCCGCCTGATCCGAGGCGTAGCAGGCGCAGACTCTGGCTTTGAGCCCGCGGCGATTCACCACCGTGACCTCACCGTGCTGGTATTTGATCATCCCATCGCGCTGCAGCGACCCCGCTGCGGTGGTGATGCTGACCCGGCGCACGCCCAGTATGGCCGCCAGGAACTCATGCGTCACATGAAACTGGTCAGCGCGGGCCCGGTCTTGCGCCATCAACAGCCAACGGGCCAGCCGATGCTCGATCAGGTGAAAGCGCAGGCAGGTGGCATGGGTGCCAAGCTGCTTGATCAGCACGGATGCATAGCGGCTCAGCACCTGCTGCAGCGCGGATTCGCTGGCCAGTTCGGGCCTAAGCGCTTCGGCCGGGATACGCCAGGCCATGCCGGCGCGGCGAACCACCGCCTGCAGCGGCGAGTGCACCACATCCAGCGCCAGGCCAATGCCCAACATGCCCTCAAAGCCCACCAGACCCACTTCCAGCGGCGGTTTCCCAGCCACCTCAACGACTTGCGAGATGAAGCCCTCAGTCGGGAAATAGGCAAACTCGGCCTTCGCACCCGGCTCGCTCAGCACCTCACCCAGGCCGAGCGGTACCTGATCGCAACGCGCCAGCAGGCGCTCGCGGTCAGCGCGCGGCAGCCGTTGAATCAGTTGATTTTCCAAAGTGGTCCAATTCAGGGGGTGCTCCGTCGAAGTGGCAGGCGGGGCCAGAATGTCCCGGGCTCGGTCAAGTGAGTTCACGCGACGTCAGGCCACCAACGGCGTCGCGCGTGCGCTGAAAAACTCATGCTGGTTGCCGCCATTGCGCTGGCCCACGCGCTGCTCCAGCAGGTTGCGGTCCAGCACGTCAATGCGGCCCCGGCTGTAGCGGATCACGCCGGCCTGCTGCAGCCTAAGGGCCGCCGCAGTTACGCCTTCGCGGCGCACACCCAGCAGGTTGGCCAGCAGCTCCTGGGTCATGAACAGTGCCAGCGACGGCAGGCGGTCCAGGCTCAACAGCAGACGCCGGCACAGCAATTGCTCAATCGAGTGGTAGCGGTTGAAGGCGGCGGTCTGCGCCACCTGCCCAATCAGGTCCTGCGTGTAGCGCAGCAGCATCATCAAAACCGGCCCGGCGCGGTTGACCTCCTCTTTCACCGCCTGCGCCCGCAACCGGTAGGCAAAGCCCGGGCTTTGCACCACCGCATGGCTGGGCGTGGCGTTGCCGCCCATGAAGAGCGATATACCCACCAGGCCGTCTTTGCCGACCACGGCAAATTCAGACGACCCGCCGTCCATCGTCATGTACAGCAGCGACACGATGGCGGTGGTCGGGAAATACACGTAGGCTGCCGGGCGGCCCGACTCGCTCAGCACTCGACCCTGGGGCAATTCAACCAGCTCCAGGTAGGGCTCCCAACGGCTCCACTCGGCCTCGGGCAGCCCGGCCAGCAACTGGTTATCGCGGGGGTGCGATGCTCGCTGGCCCGCCCCATGCGTTCCATGCGTTCCAGGCAGGGTCGCGCAGGTCCTGGCGGGAGCGGTCGCGCGTTGGAGCGTTGTGTTCATGGAAATCCCGTTCTATAGATCGAGCCTCCATGATCCCGTCGC
>JANMCB010000438.1:0-20346 GCA_031360805.1 Rhodoferax sp. | reverse complement strand
GCCGCCAGTGTCAACGCCAATCTCGCGCAACACTGCGAGTGAGGCATTGCGCAGGATTTGGTATTCCTTGTCGGTCAAGGTCTGCGCCGGAGCGACCGTGATGGAATCGCCGGTATGAACGCCCATCGGGTCCAGGTTTTCGATGGAGCAGACGATGATGCAGTTGTCCGCCTTGTCGCGTACCACTTCCATTTCGAACTCTTTCCAGCCCAGGAGCGACTCCTCAATCAGCAATTCGTTGGTCGGAGATGCTTCCAGGCCGCGCTTGCAGATGGTCTCGAACTCTTCCGAGTTGTAAGCGATGCCGCCACCCGTGCCGCCCAAGGTGAAGCTGGGGCGAATGACCGTAGGGAAGCCCAGCGTTTTTTGAACAACCCACGCGTCGTCCATGCTGTGGGCAATGCCAGAGCGCGCCGAACCCAGACCGATTTTGGTCATCGCATCTTTGAACTTCAGGCGGTCCTCGGCCTTGTCAATCGCTTCAGGCGTGGCACCAATCAGTTCAATGGACTTGCCGGTCGCAGCGCCCTTGTACTTCTCCAATACACCGTTGTGCCACAAATCCAGCGCACAGTTCAGAGCGGTTTGGCCGCCCATGGTCGGCAAAATGGCATCAGGTTTTTCTTTGGCGATGATCTTTTCAACGGTCTGCCAGGTGATGGGCTCGATGTAAGTTACGTCTGCCGTGGCGGGGTCAGTCATGATCGTCGCGGGGTTGCTGTTGATCAGGATGACCTTGTAGCCCTCCTCCCGCAGCGCCTTGCAAGCCTGGACGCCCGAGTAGTCGAACTCACAGGCCTGCCCGATGATGATCGGGCCTGCACCAATGATGAGGATGGATTTGATGTCTGTGCGTTTTGGCATTTGCTATTTTCCGGAGGCTTTGTCCATCATTCCGATAAACCGGTCAAACAGATAGCTGATGTCACGAGGGCCTGGCGATGCTTCTGGGTGCCCCTGAAAGCAGAAAGCCGGTTTGTCAGTGCGGGCCAATCCCTGAAGGGTGTTGTCGAACAGGCTGATGTGAGTGGCGCGAAGGTTGGCAGGTAGCGTTTTCTCATCAACGGCAAAACCGTGGTTTTGGCTGGTGATGCTGACGCGGCCGCTGTCCAAGTCTTTCACTGGATGGTTCGCACCATGATGGCCGAACTTCATCTTGAACGTTTTTGCGGCACTGGCCAGCGCCATGATCTGATGACCCAGGCAGATGCCGAAAGTGGGGATGCCGGTTTCAATCAACTCTCGCGTGGCCGCAATGGCGTAGTCGCATGGCTCAGGGTCACCCGGGCCGTTGGAGAGAAAAATGCCATTCGGTTTGTATTTTAGAACCTCTGCAGCAGCTGTTTGAGCCGGGACCACGGTCACTTTGCAGCCGCGTTGAGCCAGCATGCGCAGGATGTTGTACTTGACGCCAAAGTCGTAAGCGACGACCTGAAACTTGGGCATCAACTGCTCACCAAATCCGGGCCGCCCACCGTTCAAAATGTCAAAAAGTTGCCATTCGGTTTGGGTCCAGTCATACGCTTGCGAGGTGGAAACCACTTTCGCCAAATCCAGCCCCGACATGTTGGGCGCACCTTTGGCAGCGGCAATGGCCTCTGCAATTACCGCAGGGGTCACAGCCTGCCCGGGGGCCAAAGCCAAAACGCAGCCGTTTTGTGCGCCCTGCGAGCGCAAATGCCGGGTTAGTTTGCGGGTGTCGATGTTGGCAATGGCAACCGTGCCCTCTTGCACCAGGTAATCGCTCAGGCTCAGGTGGTGGCGAAAATTGGATGCGATCAAGGGCAAGTCCCGAATGATCAGGCCAGCGGCAAATACTTTGCGGGATTCAATGTCCTGCTCGTTGACGCCGTAGTTTCCAATATGCGGGTAGGTGAGCGTGACAATCTGCTGGCAGTAGCTGGGATCGGTCAGAATTTCCTGGTACCCCGTCATGGAGGTATTGAACACGACTTCGCCAACGGTGGTGCCGGGCGACCCGATTGAATTGCCAACGTAAATGCTACCGTCAGCGAGCGCCAGAATGGCTGGAGGGGAGTTTCCCTTGAGAGACAAAAGCACTGGGTTCTCCGAATGAATACGGTTGACCCAAGCGGTCACAAGTTACAACGGAAGTTGTTAACCTGGGTGCTGTTGATTAAGGGGTTGGGCTTGTGCTTCGCTTGGGGCGACTGGGGTTGAGTAAGCCTCTAATTATAACGTGCGGCTGTCCGCCCCTGAGGTCTCTGCGCTCGTGAAACCCCAGACCGAAGAAACAATATCACCGGCGATATCAAAACTTCTTCAGCCAGTCAAATTCATTCAAAAAAGAGATCAAATCGACACCTAGCCCTCGTCTTATATACCCAGATAGCTATAAATTATATAGCATTTTACAGCGGTATCAAAAACCTGCCACTGAGCTTGCATGAAGACAAATCGCCGCTGCAGCGGCCACGTTCAAAGACTCTTCACCGCCGGGCTGCCCGATACGCACCGCGATGCTTGCGCGTTTCATCAAGCTGCCGCTAACGCCCTGTCCTTCGTGACCCATTACCCAGGCACATGGGAACGGCAGCTTCTGGTTTTGCAGCAACTCGCCTTGGTGAGAGCTGGTCATGACCAGAGGCAGTTTGAGTGGATCAAGATCGATCAAGTCAAGTCCCTCCACCATTTGCAGGGCGAAGTGCGCACCCATCCCGGCACGCAGCACCTTGGGCGACCAAAGCGCTGCCGTGCCCTTGAGCGCCAATACCTGCCGAACGCCAAATGCTGCTGCGCTGCGCAGGATCGACCCCACATTGCCAGCGTCCTGTACGCGGTCCAATATGACTGTGTGGGCTTCCGTCTGCAACTCGGGCTGCGAAGGCAGTTCAATCAGAAAACCCAATTTTGCGGGGGATTCCAGGCCGCTGATCTCTTTGAAAAGCCGATCTGAAACAGTTACTGACTTGACCGCAGCTCGCGCGAAATCTGCCGGAACCTCGGGCCAGTACGATTCGGCAAAAACACCCAGCACGGGCTTGAAGCCCCGGGCCAGTGCAGCGCGGCACAGGTGGTCACCTTCGAGCCAGACCCTGCCTTGCTTGCGATACGCGGTTGTATCGCTGGCCAGTTTCCTGAGCTCCTTGAGCAGCGGGTTTTCCCGCGACACTATTCGTGTCACATCATGCACACCACCAGTAAACGGGCTAACCATTGCCAACTTGCTCAAAGCCCAATACATCAGCGACCGGGCGAAACGACTTGCGATGCTGGTCACATGCGCCCAAGGCACGCAGCGCCGTCATGTGCTGCAGCGTACCGTAGCCCTTGTGTTTTGCAAACCCATACTCTGGAAACCGAAAATCCAGTTCCACGCACCAGCGGTCCCGTTGCACCTTGGCAAGAATTGAAGCTGCTGAAATTGAAGGAACGAGTGCGTCACCTTGCACGATCGCCTCAGCCAAAATATCCAGAATCGGAATCCGGTTGCCGTCAACCAGTACTTTGGCCGGCCGCAAACGCAGCCCGTCTACTGCCCGGCGCATGGCGAGCATCGTGGCTTGCAGAATATTGAGTTCATCGATTTCCTGCGCACTGGCCTGGGCAATCGAGCAGCAAAGCGCCTTGGCCCGAATTTCATCGAACAGCTTTTCGCGCTTCAGTGCCGTCAGCTTCTTGGAATCAGCCAGCCCCTTGACGGGATGCCGCGCATCCAGAATGACAGCTGCCGCGAAGACCGGGCCTGCCAGCGGGCCGCGACCTGCCTCGTCTACGCCAGCTATCAAGCCGACTGAATCCCAAACGAGGCTGGCTTGTTCAGCTTTCAAGAACATTTTCGATGGCATGGGTCGCAAGGGAAACGGTATCGCGCTGCAATTCACTGTGAAGTGCCAGGAAGCGGGTTTGCAAGGCTGCTGTTTTCGCAGGTGCATCAAACCAGGCAATAACTTCGTCTGCCAAGGCCCGAGGCGTGGCTGCTTCCTGCAAAAGCTCCGGCACGACAAACTCCCGGCAAAGAATATTGGGCAGGCCTACCCACGGCTGCAATTGCTTGCGTCGCATGATCTGCCAGGTTAGCCAGTTCATCCGGTAGGCAATTACCATGGGCCGCTTGAACAGAGCCGCTTCCAGCGTGGCAGTGCCGCTGGCAATGAGCGTTACATCGCATGCTGCAAGCGCCAGGTGCGACTGGCCTGTGATGACCTGGACATACGGCAAGACGCCCGCAGCAGCAGCAGCACGGGTTATGGAAGCTTGCAAGGCAGCAATGGCAGGAACCACTATTTTTACGCCACCCAAAGACTGTCTGACCAATGCTGCGGCCTCGAAAAATGTCCTTGCCAGGTAGTGAATTTCAGACTCGCGGCTGCCAGGCAAAATTGCAAGCACGCGGTCGTGCTCACCCAACCCCAGAGCCAGTCGGGCTGCCGCTTTGTCGGGTTGCATTGGGATCAAGTTGGCCAACGGATGCCCGACATAGGTTGCTTCGATTCCATGCTGAGCGAGGAGCGCGACCTCAAACGGGAAAATGCACAAAACATGATCCGCACTTTGGCGTATCTTCTCAAGCCGCCCGGCACGCCAAGCCCACACTGACGGGCAGATGAAATGCATGGTCTTGATACCATTGCGTTTGAGATCACGCTCCAGATCAAGATTGAAATCGGGTGCATCGACGCCAATGAACAGGTCTGGCGGGGTTTTCAACAGACGTGACTTGAGCTGGTTTCTGATAACAACAATCTCTCGGTAATGTCGAAGCACCTCCACATAGCCCCGCACTGCAAGTTTTTCGCTGGACCACCATGCGTCAAACCCTTCCTGCGCCATTTGTGCGCCCCCAATGCCTTGAGCCAAAAGGTTGGGCCATCTGGATTTCATGCCGCGCAACAGCAGACCTGCAAGCAGGTCACCAGACGTTTCGCCGGCCACCATGGCAACCAGTGGCCCAAGTCGCGTCATGACGGGTTACCGGACAATGCCACGTTGTGGCGAAGTCTGTTCCAGAAATTCCAGCATCATCTGCACATCCGGTGCTGAGGCGGGACTTTCTGCAGCGATTCCAGCAATTTGCAATTGTGCTTGCGCCAGCGTCAAGTCACTCCTGTAAAGCAGCTTGTGCATAGCCTTCACCCTGGCAATGCGCTCAGCAGAAAAGCCGCGCCTGCGCAGCCCCTCATAGTTCATGGCCCGCGCTGCCGCAGGTTGTCCCTGACACATCACAAAAGGCGGAAGGTCGGCAAAGAGCAGCGCGCACATGGCCGTCATACTGTGGGCGCCCAGCCTTACAAACTGGTGCACGACTGTGAAGCCACCCAGGATCACCCAGTCATCGACCTGGACGTGGCCAGCAAGTTGTGAGTTGTTTGCGAAAATGGTGTGATTGCCAACCTGGCAGTCGTGGGCCAGGTGCACGTATGCCATGATCCAGTTGTCGTCACCGACACGGGTCACGCCAGTGCCCCCTGGTGTGCCAATGTTGAATGTGCAAAATTCACGGATGGTATTGTTGTTGCCGATCACCAGCTCGCAGGGTTCGCCCGCGTACTTTTTGTCCTGCGGAATTGCACCCAGGGAATTGAACTGGAAAATCCGGTTGTCACGTCCAATTGTGGTGTGGCCTTCAATGACGCAATGTGGCCCAACTGTGGTGCCCGCCGCGATCTTGACGTGAGGTCCGACTACCGTGTAGGGACCCACTGTAACGCCATGGTCCAGTTCGGCACGAGAATCAACGACAGCTGTAGGATGGATCTCAGTCACTGCAAAGTCAGGCGATCGTTCGCATGGCGCATGTCAATTCTGCTTCGACGGCCAAAGTACCGGAGACGGTCGCACGAGCCTTGAATTTGAAGATTCCAGCCTTCATGCGAAGAAGCTCAACCTCAAGAATCAGCTGGTCACCCGGCTCCACAGGACGCTTGAACCGCGCACCATCAATGCCGGCAAAATAATAGACCATGTCGCTTCTGGGAGTCGCGTCCAAGGCGTCAAAAGCCAGCAACGCTGCAGCTTGCGCCAATGCTTCGAGCATCAGCACTCCGGGCATCACTGGACGATGCGGAAAATGCCCTTCGAAAAACGGCTCGTTGATAGTTACGTTTTTCAGCGCCTTGATACTTTTGCCCTTGTCCAGTTCAAGCACGCGGTCAACCAGCAAAAACGGGTATCGATGAGGCAACTGCTTGAGAATTTGGTGTATGTCCATCATGGTTTTTCTAGTTTCTCCAAAGCGCCTTCGAGGCTTCTGATCCGCTCTCTCAATCTATGCAATTGTTTGATGGTTGCTGCGTTTTTTTCCCAAGAAGCATTGTCGTCGATGGGAAACATGCCTGTGTAGTGACCCGCTTTCAACAGCGATCGCGTCACAACCGAGGCAGCGGAAACATTGACGTGGTCCGCGACGGTAAGGTGTCCCAAAATGACTGCACCGCCACCCACGGTGCAATGGGCTCCGATCCTTGCACTGCCCGCAATGCCTGCACAGCCCGCCATCGCAGTGTGTTCGCCAACCTGGACGTTGTGGCCAATTTGAATCAGGTTGTCAAGTTTGACGCCATCTTCGATCACAGTGTCTTGCAGTGCCCCCCTGTCAATGCATGTGTTCGCGCCAATTTCAACATCGTTGCCAATGCGCACAGCACCAAGCTGCTCGATCTTCTCCCACTTGCCAGCATGCGGAGCAAATCCAAACCCGTCGGCACCGATGACTACTCCAGGATGGACCAGGCAACGCTCGCCAATCCGGCAGTTTTCTGCGACGGTGACGCGGGATTTAAGTACGGTGAATGCACCAATATGCGCACCTGCTTCAATGACGCAAAGCGGACCGATTGACGCAGTAGGATGAATAACGGCCAACGGGTCGATGACGGCTGAACCGTGCACTATAGGCGCGGGAGCGGGATAATGCGCCGTCTTCCAAAGTTGGCTCACGCGCGCAAAATAGTAGTAAGGATCGTCAGTTACGATGCAATCACCACGCGCCGCAGCAGCACCCTGCAACTCGGGGCTTACAACAATACAACCAGCTTGTGTCGTTGAGAGTAGTGTCTTGTATTTGGCTTGACTCAGAAAACCAAGATCGCCAACGGTAGCAGAGTCCAAGGGGGCAAGTGCCAGAATTGGGCGCTGAGAATCGCCGAACAGCGACCCTCCAAGCGCTTTGACGATGGCGCCTAACCGCAATGCCACACTACACTCGTCCGGCGCATTTCTACCTGGCCGGACTTGAATTCAGCGCCTTGATCACCTTGTCGGTGATGTCATGCTTTGGGTTGACGTAGACGGCCTCTTGCAGGACAAGGTCATACTTCTCCGCTTCGGCAACCGTCTTGACGACTTTGTTGGCGCGTTCCAGAACCTGCTGCAGTTCCTCGTTTTTGCGCGCGTTCAAGTCCTCCTGAAATTCACGGCGCTTTCGCTGAAAGTCCCGATCCAGATCAACCAGCTGCTTTTGCCGCGTGGCGCGCTGGCTTTCCGAAAGTGTCGGTGCTTCACGTTCAAGCTTGTCAGCCGAAGTCTTCAGCGTTACTCCCAGTTCCTGAAGGTCTTTCTCACGCTTTGAAAATTCTTGTTCGAGCTTGACCTGAGCGGCTTTTGCGGAACTGGCCTCTTTGAAGATTCGATCAGTATTGACAAAGCCGATTCGAAACTCCTGCGCCTGTGCAAGAGGCGACAGCATGACCCCCGCCAGCAGGAGGCCATTCATGCAGCAGCGAAAAAAAATCTTCATTAGAAAGAAGTCCCAATCTGGAATTGCAATGTCTGGATTCTATCGCCGTCGAAGGTCCTTATTGGACGGGCAAATGCGAGTCGCAGCGGACCCACCGGCGATATCCAGCTCACGCCGATACCGTAGGAGGAACGCATGTCGTCAAAATTGATACCCTCGTTGGCACCATACACGTTGCCCACATCGAAAAACCCGTAAAGCCGCAAGGTCCGATCATTCCCGGCACCCGGGAAAGGCACAAGCAACTCAGCGTTGATATTGACTTTTTTGGAACCACCCAGATTTACGCCGGTGACGGCATCCCGAGGGCCCAAACTGCCCTGCTCGAAACCTCGCACAGATCCCAAACCGCCGCCAAAGAAATTTTTGAACAGGGGATATGGGCGGTCGCCGATGGTTTGACCGAGACCGATTTCAGCATTGATCGCGCCGGTAAGCTGCTTTGAAAAAGGGTAAAACTGCTGGTACTGATAGGTCGCGCGCAGGTACTTGGCGTCCCCGGCAATGCCCCACTCACCGGTTGCGCGCTGGAAGACACCAGAATTGGGTGCCAATGCACTGTCACGCCGGTCTCTTGCCCATCCCACTGTCAATGGAACTGCGGTGCTGATGAAACCAAACTGGTCGGCATAGTCTTGGTAAGAATTAGGCAGGCTCGTCCCAGGCACAATTTCTGTACGCTCCACTCCCAGTCCAAAGAAAACCGTATCTGATTCCGTGAATGGCACGCCAAAACGAAGGCTGGCCCCCGATGTAATCAACTGGTAGAAGCTCTGATCCTGGTAGGGGCTGGCCGTGCGGTGATAAAAATCCAAAGTGCGCGAGACTCCATCAGTCGTGAAGTACGGATCTGTCGTGCTGACCACAACAGTCCGATTGATTTTGCTGGTATTGACTTGAATACCCAAAGAATTGCCTGAACCGAAGGCATTGTCCTGTTTGACGCTGAAGGCAAGCCCGAGACCGTCCGAACTAGAGAATCCGGCGCCAAGGCTCAAACTGCCAGTTGGTTTTTCCACGACGTTAATCACCAAATCGACCTGATCAGGCGTGCCAGGGACTTCGCGGGTGTCAATCGTGACTTCCTTGAAATAACCCAAGCGATCCACCCGGTCCCGTGACAGCCGGATTTTGTCTGCGTCGTACCAAGAAGATTCAAATTGGCGAAATTCCCGGCGTATCACCTCGTCGCGAGTTCGGCTGTTGCCGCCAACATTGATCTGGCGCACATAAGCACGCCTCGCCGGTTCGCCGTACAACACCAAGGCGACCCGATTGTTGACCCGGTCAATTTCGGGACGCGCTTCCACCCGCGCAAAGGCGAAGCCGAAATTCCCGTAATAGTCACTGAACGCTTTGGTCGTTTGTGTAACGAGATCCGCGTTATAAGGTTCGCCGGCGCGAATGGCAATCAGCGACTTGAATTCTTCATCCTTGGCAAGGTAGTTTCCCTGCAGCTTCACGCTAGACACAACGAACCGCTCGCCCTCGGTTACGTTGATCGTAATTGCAATGTCCTTCTTGTTCGGAGAGATAGCAACCTGAGTTGACTCGACGTTGAATTCCAGAAAGCCCCGTGTCAAATAGTATGACCGCATGGACTCAATGTCAGCGTTCAGCTTTGCGCGCGAATAGCGATCTGCTTTGGTGTACCAGCTCAGCCAACCACCTGTGTCCAGATCGAACAGATTTCTCAGCGTGGATTCACTGAAAGTCTTATTCCCCACAATCCTGATTTCGTTGATTTTTGCTGGCTCACCTTCTGTGACCGTAAAAACCAGGTTGACGCGATTGCGCTCAATGGGCGTCACGGTGGTCACTACTTCCGCACCGTAAAGGCTGCGATTGATGTACTGGCGTTTAAGCTCTTGCTCCGCCCGATCGACCAAAGCTTTGTCAAACGCCCTTCCATCGGCAAGCCCTACATCTCGCAAAGCCTTCTTCAATACGTCTTTGTCAAACTCTTTGGTCCCAACAAAATCCACGTCCGCGACGGTCGGCCGCTCCTCAACGATAACCACAAGCACGTCACCACTGGTTTCCAGGCGAACGTCCTTGAATAGTCCAAGCGCAAAGAGCGCACGGATCGCCGATGCGCCTTTGTCATCGTTATAGGTATCGCCCACGCGAACAGGCAAGGACGCAAAAACAGTGCCTGCTTCCACCCGCTGTAGCCCTTCGACCCGAATATCGCGCACCTGGAATGGTTCCACCGCCCAGGCGGCTTTGGCGGCGAACGCCAGCGCAATGACCGCAGTTAGAGAACGCAAGCGAAGACTTTTGAATTTCATTTTTTGATATTGATCAGACCGGCAAACGGGATCTGCGCCGGATCATAGACAGGATTTCACCCCAGAAGGCGGGAGATGTCATTGAAAAAGGCAATAGACATCATCATCAGCAATACCGCCACGCCACCCCGCTGGAGCAGTTCCATCCAGGTGTCGGGCACGGCCTTCCCAGTCAATGCCTCCCAAAGATAATACATCAGGTGCCCACCGTCCAAAACTGGCAGTGGCAGCAAATTGAGCACGCCAAGGCTGACACTGATGATCGCGAGAAAAATGAGGTACTGGGTCAGTCCCATGCTGGCAGACTTTCCAGCGTAGTCCGCAATGGTGATTGGACCACTCAGATTCTTGAGTGACGCTTCTCCAATCACCATTTTCCCCATCATCTGAAGAGTCAGAACTGACATCTGCCAGGTTCGGACGATGCCGTTCCAAAGCCCCTCAATCACGCCAAACCTGACCGTGACCATCTCCGGCGGGGCCCCAACAAATGCCCCAATCCGACCGACCCATGTTTTGCCCTCCTGTCGGGCGTCGGGGCGCACCTCCAAGTCCACGGTTGCACCACTGCGCGCAACTCTCCAGCGTTGCGTAACCGGTTCACTGCCGTTGATTGAAGCACGTATCAACTCCCTGAGTTGCTGCGCATCAACGACGGAGGTGGCGCCAAGCGTCAGGACGACATCACCTTCCTGCAAACCTGATCGCCCTGCAGCGCTGCCAACTGTCATTTCCCCGATGACTGGACGTGTCCACGGGCTGACAATGCCGATTTTTCGAAACAACTTGTCGTCTGCCTCGGAAGCACCGATAGCACTAAGCCGAATCAATATCAGATCAACCGGCGCACCCGACTTCCTGGAAACTCCGACGGATACATCGCGACCTTCCAGTGCTCCTCGGGTCAACAGCCAGCGCAAGTCTTCAAACGAGGTCACCTCTTTCTGGGCTTCGTCCACGAACCCGGCTGTCTTCACGTGTTCTGCACCCACCAAACCTGCCTGCCGGGCAGCGGAACCCGGAACGGGACTTGCCAGAATCGCCTTGGGATGATCCACGCCGCTCCAGTTCACGACCGCATAAAGAAGCACTGCCAACAAAAGATTCGCGATCGGCCCAGCGGCAACGATTGCAACGCGCGAACGCAGAGGCTGGGTGTTAAAGGCCAGATGTCGCTCGTTGATAGCCACGGGTGCCTCACGCTCATCCAGCATTTTCACGTAGCCACCCAAGGGAAATGCGCCCAATACAAACTCAGTTGAAGAGCCCTTTGGCGTCCATTTCGCAAGGGTTTTTCCAAATCCGACCGAAAAGCGCAAAACCTTGACGCCACAGGCAATCGCCATGCGATAGTGCCCGTACTCGTGTACAGCAACCAACAAACCTAACGCAACTACAAATGCGACAGCGGTCAACATCATGCTTCCTTTTTTATACCTCAGACACCCATGCGGGCAGCGGCCTGAGCGGCACAACGCCGAGATTGCCCATCCAGGGCAAGCAAATCCTGCAGTGATAGTGTCGAATTTGCGGAAACAGTTTCCAAAGTCTCCAGAATAACTTCGTGGATCTGGTCAAAGCGCACGCGCTTTTCCAAAAAAGCCGCAACCGCAACCTCATTGGCAGCGTTCAGAATGGTGCTTGTCCCCGGGGCGCCGCGCAATGTAGACCAGGCCAACTTAAGACTCGGAAATCGTTTGTCATGGTCGTTTGTCTCCAGCGCTTCAAAGGTCAAATTTGCAATTTTGCTGAAATCCAACGGTAAAGCCCCACAGGCAATTCGATTCGGCCATGAGAGGCCATACGCAATGGGTCCGCGCATGTCTGGCGTACCCATTTGGGCCACTATGGAGTGGTCTTTGTACTGCACCATCGAATGGATTACGCTCTGAGGGTGAATCACGACCTCCAGGCACTCAGGCACCACACCAAAGAGAAAATGCGCTTCAATCACTTCAAGCGCCTTGTTCATCATCGTGGCAGAGTCAACCGAAATTTTGCGGCCCATTACCCAATTTGGATGCAAACAGGCCTGTTCGGGTGTCACATCCCTCAGACTCGCAGGATCACGCGTGCGAAACGGCCCCCCCGATGCAGTCAGAATGATCTTGTCAATCCGGTCCGCCCAGGTGGACGAATCTTCAGGCAAAGATTGGAAAATTGCTGAATGCTCACTGTCGATAGGCAGCAAGGTTGCGCCGCCATTTCGCACTGCGTCCAAAAAAACGGTGCCCCCGACTACGAGTGCTTCCTTGTTCGCAAGCAGCAGTCGCTTTCCCGCGAGAGCCGCCGCAATGCACGATTCGAGTCCCGCAGCGCCCACAATGGCTGCCATAACCATGTCCACCTTTTCGTGCGAAGCAACCATCGAAATCGCATCAGTTCCCCAAAGAACCCGGGTTGAGATTCCGAGATCCCGACACTTCACCTGCAGGGCTTTGCCATGTGGCTCGCTGGCCATAACAGCGAATTCCGGCTGGAATTCAACACACTGCTTGAGCAAATGGTCAACCTGCGTAGAAGCGGTCAATGCAAACACCCGGAATTTTTGCGGATGGCGGGCGATAACGTCCAGCGTACTGGTGCCCACCGAACCGGTGGACCCTAGAATTGTCACTAGACCAGCAGAGAGTGCCATGTTTGGTTTTATGAAAAATAGAGCATCATCGCCAGCGGAACCGCAGGAATAAGGGCATCAATCCGGTCCAGTACGCCGCCGTGACCGGGCAACAGGGCGCTGCTGTCCTTGGCTCCGGCATTTCGCTTGACCAGCGACTCCACAAGGTCTCCTGTAACGCTGATTGCAGCAAGAAACAGAACTGCAGCCAGCAGCAAAAACCAACCCTTTGGCAACAAATGACTGTACAAACTCGGAGCAACTACCTGGAGCTCCCGATCAGCAAACTGCCAAACCCAAGCCAATAACACGACGCCAGCCATCCCGCCCCACACTCCCTCCCAACTCTTGCCAGGGCTGATTGACGGAGCAAGCTTTTGCCTCACGACTTTGCCACCAAAGGTCCGACCAGCGAAATAGGCAAAAATGTCTGCGACCCAAACCAGAACCAAAATGGACAACAGGAAATTGATCCCAATAACCCGGGCTTGGGCAACTGCAAGCCAGGCCAAAGCAAGCATAACAACCCCGCCAACCAACCGTGCACCGGGATTGATCGCAGCCCACCTCGGCACGCCACCTTTCAATAGCCAAGTGGCGCCAAGTACCCAGGCAGTGCCCACAACGGACCAGATCGAGTGAAAAGGAAATGGCGGCAGGAGCATTCCGAGCCACCACGCCAATGCGCAAATCAGGAAGCAAGCAATACCGCTCAAAAAAGCATTGCGCCCCCCGAATCCGTTCAAGCGCGCCCACTCCCAGGCGGCGACTGAAATCAGAACGGCTGCAATCACACAAAAGGGAACGGCAGACCGATAGAAAAGTGCTGGTAGCAGAATCAGCAACATGACGATGGCTGTAATTACCCGCTGTTTAAGCATGATCGATCCTCTCAGCCAACCTGGGCGCGCTCTTCACGAGACCCGGAAACCTGAACCGAGGTTTTTCCAAACCGGCGCTCGCGGCCCATGTAATCCGAAATCGCCAAATCAAGCTGCGCTTCATCAAAATCGGGCCACAACTTATCCGAAAAAAAGAGTTCGGAATAGGCAGTTTGCCAGAGCAGGAAATTGCTGATTCTTTTCTCATCACCCGTACGGATGAGCAAATCCGGATCAGGTACGTGGGACAGTGCCAACCGGATGGACAAGCTCGCCTCGGTGATTTCCAACCCAGCCTGCACCACCTTGGCTGCAGCCTGGGCAATGTCCCAACGGCCTCCATAGTTAAAACAAACATTCAATGTCAATCGAGTATTGTCCTGAGTCTGCGCCTCTGCGTGCAACAGACCGGCTTTGACCTTCTCTGACAATCCTACGCGGTCGCCAATGAAATGCAGGCGGACACCATCAGCCTTTAGTTGGGGCACCTCCCGGGAAATCGCCAGGATCAACAAATCCATCAGGCCGGAGACCTCATCGGGTGGGCGATTCCAGTTTTCGGACGAGAACGCAAACACGGTCAGAACGGCGACATGGCGCGCGGCACAGGCTTTCACACAACGTTTGAGCGAATCAATACCTTGCTTGTGCCCTGCAATTCTGGGAAGAAATCGTTTTGACGCCCATCGACCATTGCCATCCATCACGATAGCGATATGGTGCGGAACCTTAATCATCAAACTGCAGCCCGTGACGCCAAGTGCTTGGTCGCAAATTTCATACAGCCATGATGTCCTGTTCTTTGGCCGCAATCAACTGGTCAATGGTCAGAATGTGCCGATCCGTTACTTTTTGAATTTCCGATTCAGATCGCTTCTGGTCGTCCTCCGAAGCCAGTTTGTCTTTCACGAGCTTTTTAACTGTATCGTTGGCATCACGGCGCAAATTGCGCACTGCAATTTTTGCATTCTCGCCTTCGCCCCTAACGACCTTGGTCAACTCCTTGCGGCGCTCTTCGGTCATCGCGGGCATGGGAACGCGAATCAAGTCGCCCATTGACGCCGGATTCAAACCTAAATCGCTTTCGCGAATCGCCTTTTCAATCTTGGCACCCATGCCTTTCTCCCAGGGCTGAATGCCGATGGTCCGGGAGTCAATGAGCGTCACATTGGCAACCTGGCTGATCGGCAACAGGGCACCGTAGCAATCCACTTGCACAGTGTCGAGCAGGGCCGGGTTGGCCCGCCCCGTGCGGATTTTTGTGAGATTGGACTTGAAAGCATTGATCGACTGATCCATTTTGCTTTCGACGTTTTTGCGAATTTCATCGATCGTCATACTCTTCTCCTCGAACTAGCCGCTTGCTGGCGCACATCCCTTGCGCGCCTCTGGATTGTCAGGCATAAACAAGGGTACCTTCGTCTTCACCCATCACCACGCGTTTGAGCGCACCATGCTTGAATATTGAAAACACCTTGATCGGCAGCTTTTGATCGCGGCAAAGGGCGAAGGCGGTGGCGTCCATGATTCCAAGATTTTTTGAAATTGCCTCATCAAAGGACAGTTTCGAGTACTTTGTGGCCGCCGCGTTTTTCTTCGGGTCCTCGCTATAGACGCCATCGACCTTGGTGGCTTTCAGAACAATTTGCGCACCGATTTCGGCGCCACGCAGTGCAGCGGCCGTATCCGTCGTGAAGAAGGGATTGCCGGTGCCAGCCGCAAAAATCACGACTTTGCCTTCTTCCAGGTATTGCAGCGCCTTCGGTCGAACATAGGGTTCCACCACCTGTTCAATCGCAATTGCCGACATGACCCGCGCGATCAGACCCGCCTTGTTCATGGTGTCACCCAGCGCCAGCGCATTCATCACAGTCGCCAGCATTCCCATATAGTCAGCAGTTGCGCGGTCCATCCCGACCGAGCCACCTGCGACACCGCGGAAAATGTTGCCGCCACCTATCACCACGGCGACCTCAACCCCCAGCCGGGTAACTTCGGCGACCTCGTCAACCATGCGAACAATGGTGTCGCGATTGATCCCGAATTGGTCATCGCCCATCAATGCCTCACCCGACAACTTGAGCAAAATGCGCTTGTAGGCCGGTTTGGCTGAGGTCATCAAAGGCTCCTTGAATGGTTAACCGAAGGGAATGAAATCAGGTGGTTTGCTTGGCCGCTGCAACCGTCGCCGCGACTTCCGCCGCGAAGTCGTCTACCTTCTTCTCAATACCTTCGCCAACAACGTAAAGCGTGAAGGACTTGACCGTTGTGCCAGCCGATTTGAGCATTTGCTCAACCGAAAGTTTGTCGTTTTTCACAAAGGCCTGATTGAACAGGGAAACCTCTTTGAGGAATTTCTGCACGCCACCTTCAACGCGCTTGGTCACGATCTCAGCCGACTGCACAGGCTTGCCAGCGGCCGTGGCAATGGCCGCATCTTCTGCCGCTTTTGCAACGGCAACCGAGCGCTCCCGTGCTACCAGTTCCGCAGGAACTTCTGCGCTGGACAATGCCACTGGCTTCATGGCCGCGACGTGCATGGCAACGTCCTTGGCAGCGGCTTCGTCGCCTTCGTATTCAACAATGACGCCAATGCGCGTGCCATGCAGGTAAGAGGCCAGCTTGGCACCCGAACCAAAACGCTTGAAGCGGCGAAAGCTCATGTTCTCGCCGATTTTTCCGATCAAACCTTTGCGCACGTCTTCAAGTGTGGGACCAAAACCATCCTGTGTATGGGGCAGCGCACCCAACCCGGCGACGTCGGCCGGATTGTGCTTGGCGATCAGTACCGCCGCTGCATTGGCCATCGCCAGAAAGCTGTCGTTCTTGGTGACAAAATCGGTTTCGCAATTGAGCTCAAGCAATGCGCCGACGCCGGACTCCATGGCGCTGGTCACAACGCCTTCAGCGGTGACTCGACCCGCAGCCTTGCCGGCCTTGCTACCCAATTTCACGCGCAAAATTTCCTCTGCCTTCACAAGGTCGCCGTCGGCCTCTGTCAGGGCGCGTTTGCATTCCATCATCGGCGCGTCGGTTTTGCCGCGCAACTCTGCGACCATACTTGCGGTTATTGCTGCCATTTTTATTTCCTTGAAACTTTGAATGTTCGGTTCAGTTAAGTTGAGGCTGAAAAAAAGGGGCAAACAGCCCCTTATTTCGCTTGAGGTAAAGCTTGCGTCGAAATTCAGGCAGCAGACTCGCTGACCTCGACAAACTCGTCACTGGTTTCAGCCGCTACTGCTTTGACGACGTCATCCACCGCATTGGCTCGGCCTTCCAGAATAGCGTCTGCAATTCCGCGCGCATACAGAATGACCGCCTTGGACGAGTCATCGTTGCCCGGGATCACGTAGTCGATACCTTCCGGAGAGTGGTTTGAATCCACAACGCCGATCAAAGGAATGCCCAGCTTCTTGGCTTCCAGCACCGCAATTTTATGGAAACCGACGTCAATCACGAAGATCGCGTCCGGCAATGCATTCATGTCCTGAATGCCGCCGATGTCTTTCTCCAGCTTGGCGATTTCACGGGCGAACATCAATTGCTCTTTTTTGCTCATGGCATCCAGTCCAGCCTCTTGCTGGACTTTCATCTCCTTGAGCCGCTTGATCGACGTCTTGACCGTCTTGAAATTGGTCAGCATGCCGCCCAACCAACGCTGGTCGACGTACGGAACACCGGCCCGCTGGGCTTCTGCTGCAACGGTTTCGCGCGCCTGGCGCTTGGTACCGACCATCAACACCGTTCCGCGGCGCGCGGTCAGCTGTTTCACAAACTTTGAAGCCTCCTGGAACATCGGAAGCGATTTTTCCAGGTTGATGATGTGGATTTTGTTGCGATGACCGAAGATGAACGGCGCCATCTTGGGGTTCCAGAAACGGGTTTGGTGACCAAAATGGACACCTGCTTCCAGCATTTCGCGCATGGTTACTGACATAATTTAACTCCAAAGGTTGGGTCTGAAATCCGGTCCGTAATTGACAACAACAGCAAATGGTTAATTTTGAATGAACCCTAGGCCGATGCCGCAACACCTTGATAGGACTAGTTTGCGATTTGTTCGCCGGGTCAAAAGAGTACCCAGCAAAACCCGAGGATTATAACATGCCCGCACCCCACTCACTGCTCGCCCCACTGCCCAGTAAACCCGACCTGCTCGCCACCCGCAACAGCATTCGATCCGGCAAGACAAGCGCCAGGCAAGAAATGGAATTGGCAATTGCTGTGGCAGAGTCGCAAGCGTGCCGCCACGTCTTCCTCAAACCGATGTTTGACCAGGCCCGTGCAGCCGTAACAGATGATGCACTCGGGCGAACAGCGCTGGACGGACTTGCAATATCCGTCAAGGACCTCTTCGACATTGCCGGGCAAACCACCGCTGCTGGCTCCAGGGTGCTGGCCGATGCACCGGCTGCTGATGTCGATTGCACGGCAGTGGCGCGTCTGAAGCGCGCTGGCGGAATCGTGATTGGGCGCACCAACATGTCTGAATTTGCGTTTTCCGGCGTTGGCATCAACCCGCACTTCGGCACACCTGCCAACGCCGCATCAGGCACCACGCCACGCATACCCGGCGGCTCATCGTCTGGCGCTGCCGTTTCCGTGGCGACCGGTGCGGCCTTCATTGGACTGGGCTCCGACACTGGCGGGTCCATCCGGATTCCTGCTGCCTTGAACGGCATTGTGGGCTTCAAAGGCACAGCCCGGCTCGTTCCTGTCAACGGCGCGTTGCCACTGTCGACGACCATGGACACGGTTTGCGCGTTGACCCGGTCCGTACAGGACGCCATGCTGGCCCACGAAATCCTGACGGCGCGGCCGATTGTCCGAAGTTTCGCGCCGCTTTGCAGCTATCGCCTGGCCGTTGCCAAGCCACTGATGCAGGACGCACTGGACGCCACGGTTTCATTGGCCTGGCAGCGAACACTCAATAGCCTGCGTGAAGGCGGCGCGCAAATTGAAGAGATTGCGCTGCCCGAGCTCAATGATCTGCCCTCCATCAATGCAACGGGCGGCTTTTCACCCGCTGAAAGCTACGCCTGGCACCACAAACTGCTCAAAAACCATGCCGGCGCCTACGACCCACGGGTCTTGGCGCGCATTCAGCGCGGTGCGAACATGAGCGCGCGGGAGTACATTGAACTTCTGGGTGCGAGACGCGACTGGATCCGCCGCATGGAATCTGCGCTGGCTGGCTTTGACGCCGTTCTGTCGCCCACGTGCCCGATCGTCGCCCCAACCATTGCCGAGGTGGCGCCGGGGACTGAACGCGACGACGCTTTCTTCAAAGTAAACAGCCTGCTACTTCGCAACACCAGCGTTGTAAACATGCTTGACGGCTGTGCGATTTCCATTCCCTGCCACGCCCTGGGTGAATTGCCGGTTGGCCTGATGCTGTGGGCCGCAGCAATGTGCGATGACGCTGTCCTGAACCTCGCTCTCCAAGTCGAAACGCATCTGAGTCCCTGACGAATCAGGTTGCACCGTACTCGAGACTTGCTGGCTCATTCAAACATTGGGGCTTCATGAGGATTGCAGTCATTGGCGCTGGCATCATCGGCATTGCCACGGCCTACGAGCTGGCAAGCGACGGCCACGAAGTTACTGTGTTCGAGCGCCGTGGTGCGGCGGCCGAGGAGGCCAGCTTCGCCAACGCGGGGCTGATTGCGCCGGGTTACGTGACGCCATGGGCCGCACCGGGAATGCCGCTGAAGGTTTTGAAGCACCTGTTCAGCCGCCACGCGCCGGTGAAACTGTCGTTGCCGCTGACAGGCAGCGAAATTTCCTGGATGTGGCATTGGCTTAAATCCTGCAACCCAAAAAGCTACAGTGCCAACCGCGCGCATCTGCAACGGCTCGCGTTTTACAGCCGCGCCCGACTGCATCGGCTGACGGCAGACCTGGCCCTGGAATACGACCGCAGCGAAGGCTGTATGGTGCTGTTGCGATCCGAAAGTGACCGCAGGCTGGTAGAAGGCAGCCTGCAGGTGCTGCGCGATGCTGGCGTCCCGTTTGCCGAACTTGACATGGCTGGCGCCCGCAAAATTGAGCCTGCACTGAACCCTGATGCCACCTTTTTTGGGACCATTTCCCTGCCCGGTGACGAAGTCGGAAACTGCAGACAGTTTGCGCTGCTGCTCAAGAGCGAAGCGCAGCGAATTGGGGTCAATTTTTTATTCAACACAGTGGTTGCCCAAATCAACCATTCAAACGGCGCAGCCGTGTGGGTCGCCAGCGAGACTGCGCCAAGGCACTTTGACGCCACCGTGATCTGCGCAGGCATTGCCTCCGCAGCGCTGCTCAAGCCAGTAGGACTGTCCGTGCCACTGGCAGCCGTTTATGGTTATTCGTTGAGTGCAGCAATCCGCGAACCACTCAACGCGCCCCGCAGCGCAGTGATGGACGAACGCTACAAGGTCGCCATTTCGCGCCTGGGCAACCGGGTGCGTGTTGCCGGCAGCGCTGAACTGGGTGGCTCGCTCTCGCGCCATCGCGACTCGTCTGTTCAGACGCTTTACAAGGTCTTGCACGACTGGTTTCCGGGCGCTGCGGCAGTGTCAAGTGGCGTCCAGGTCTGGAAAGGCGCGCGCCCGATGTTGCCCGATGGGCCACCAATCATTGGCGCAAGCGGCGTTACCGGTCTTTGGCTCAACCTGGGCCATGGCTCCAGCGGCTGGGCCCTGAGCTGCGGTTCTGCGCGCGCCCTGGCAGACCTGATCGCGGGCCGCCAGCCAGAAATTGATCTGGAGGGTTTTGCGATGGCGCGGCGACTGGTTTAGGCGAATTCGTCACCTTCGGTTCAAATCGGGCCATGAACTTGTGTTTCTCTTCGGAACCGCCTCAATGGATACTGGGCAA
>JANMCB010000376.1:0-32919 GCA_031360805.1 Rhodoferax sp. | reverse complement strand
CCTGCACCCATGCTGGCGCAGGCGCATCAGGAGTGGGGCGGCACTTCCGACCTGTGGGTCTTTGCGTATGCTTCCCTGATTTGGCGCCCCGACTTCGACGTTGCTGAGCATCGGCTTGCCAAAGTTCATGGCTGGCATCGGGCGCTCAAAATGTGGAGCCGGGTGAACCGCGGCACGCCGGCTTGTCCCGGCCTGGTGTTTGCGCTGTTGTCCGGCGGAAGTTGCCAGGGCATGGTGTTGCGAGTTCCCGAGCCGGACGTGCCAGAGGTGTTGCAAAAGCTCTGGCTGCGTGAAATGGTGACAGGTGTCTATGACCCGAAATGGCTGCATTGTTCAACTGCCGATGGCCCAGTCAAAGCGCTGGCATTCACACTGTCACGCAAGAGCCCGAACTACACAGGCGACCTGGCGCCGCAGCACTATGGGGAAATTTTTAAACACGCGTGCGGGCGTTTTGGAACCACGCTCGCCTATGCGCAGCAAACGCTGGAGGGCCTGCGAACCCATGGCATTCATGACCATGCGTTAAGGCAGTTGCTGGACCACGCTGCCCAACCTTAGCGGTGGGGCGCCGCTTGCGCACATGACTCGATTCACGTAGACAACACAGCGACCTCAAGCAGTCAAATTTGTCGGGAACATCCGACAAGCCAAGTTGTTGATTCATTTGAATTTTTTACGAACCGCACTGAAGCCTGTCGGTGATTGCCGACAGCTGCCCTTGGGTGCAGTCGCGTAAGTCGTTGATTCCATTCGGAATGCCCTTTGGCACGGTTCTTGTGTTCTCAAATCACCAAAATGTGTCACAAGGTCATTCAGGGAGATCAATATGGTTCTGTTTTCCAGCCTACTCGTCATTTCTTTGGCCGTCGTCGTTGCGCTGGCGATTGCGGCTGCGGGTTCGTCGACCCAATCCGGCCCAGTTGACCAAGAGTTGGCCAAACGCTCCCCGAGGGAAATTGGCAGACCCGTTCTGGTCAGCCCAAAAATCTCCGCACCATCCGGCGCAACTGCTTCTGCCTTGAAAATCTCAGCCCCGCCAGGCGCGCCGCTGATTTTTGCCGCCGGGTTGCAATAGGTGGTGGCCCAACGCACCCCATTGCGTCAAGGTTCATCCTCCTGGATCAACGCGATGAGAGGCTGGCTCTACTTTGGCGACGAATCCATGAATGGACGTGCAGCGCGATCGCGAAAAGCCGTATCCAGGCACTCGCCCGGCTTTGCCAATCCGGCAAAACCTCAACTTGACCATCTTGACCCGACGCTTGTTGCACTCGTTGCAATGGAAATAGAGCAGCGGGTTGCTGACCGGACCCGCGATCTGGAAAAGATGGTTGAGGCACTGCAACGGCGTCAGCTGCAACTCGAAGTTCAAGCCCACCACGACCCATTGACGGGGCTGGCCAATCGAAAATTGCTCGAGGATCGATTTCAATGTGCGGTTGAGCGCGCCAAACGCAGCGGCGACAGTTTTGCCTTGCTGATGATTGACCTGGACGGCTTCAAGTCTGTCAATGACACGCACGGTCATCTGGCCGGCGACAAAGTCCTTGTAACTGTTTCCCAAAGACTCGCGGCAGGCCTCAGAACCTGTGACACTGCAGCGCGCCTGGGTGGCGACGAGTTTGTCGTCATTCTGGAGTCCATCCACGATACGGGTGAGGTCGCGCGCATTTCACGAAAGCTGGTTCGCGCCCTGTATGAGGACATCGAGCTGCCAAACCACTGCGAAGTCAATGTCGGTGCCAGCATTGGCATAGCGCTTTACCCTGACGACGGGTTGGACCTGTCCGAGATGCTTGCGATCGCGGACCAGGCCATGTACGAGTGCAAGACCACGGGGCACATGAGCCTGCCCATGGACTCCTGACCGACACCGGTCAGACGGCTTCGCCATGGTGTCCGGTCCCGAGCTGCAGCCTGAGCTGGAATATGGCACTTATCCTGATCATTGAAGACGAGGAACCCATCCGCTCCAACCTCGTTCGCTTTGTCAAACTTGAGGGGCACAGCGCACTGGAGGCTGCCAACGGCCAGGCTGGATTGCAGTCCGCGATGCACCATCGGCCCGACCTGATCATTTGCGACGTGACAATGCCGCTCATGAACGGCAGGGAAGTGCTCAGCGCGCTGCAAGCCGAACCCGGCTTGCGCAAGATTCCGTTCATATTTCTTTCAGCAAGCGCGGAACCGGAACGCTATGACCAGGCCCTGCGTCTGGGAGCGCGCGCTTATGTCACCAAGCCATTCACCTTCGGCCAGCTTCGAGAACTTTTGCAGAAGCACCTGTAGGGGCGCCGTGATTCGCCAGCCGGCAGTCCAAAAATCATTTACTACTTAATATATAGCAAACTTTCTATATTTTACGAGGGCTAGAGGCAAAAATGTATCGCTATTTCTGAAAACAGCACTCTTTTGAAGACATTTCAATATCACTGGTGATATCAGATTTGGTTTTAAAGAAGCACTGTGAAACAGGTGCCGTGGTCGACCTGACTTCTGACGCGAATGCTGCCACCATGCGCTTCAACCGACTGCTTCACGATGGCCAGCCCCAATCCAGTTCCCTGGATACTGCCGACGTTGCTGGCACGGTGGAATGACTCGTACAGGTGGTCGACTTCGTCCTGCGGTATGCCAATGCCCTGGTCTGACACCTCAAACACCGTTTTGCCTCCCTCGCGACGAACCCCCAACTGGATCAAACCACCATTGGGCGAATATTTGATGGCGTTGGACAACAGATTGCCCAGAATGTGGCGCAGCAGCTGTTCATCGAACAGGCCCTCATGCAGGTCGGGCGAGTAAACCGATGACAGTGTGCAACGGCTCCCGGGCTGCTGCAACCTGGCCTCGGAAACCAGCTCCTCACAGAGCAGCCTGAGGTTCATCAACTTTGGCTTGAATTCGAGCATGTGCGCATCCACCCTGCCAACAAGGAGCACACGTTCAACCATGCGTGTCATCCGCTTGACGCCATTTTCAATCATGTCAAACAGCTCCTTCTTCTGGTCTTCAGGCAGCCGGTCGTTGTAGTTTTTCAGAATCTCCTGAGACGACAGAATGGTCGCCAGCGGCGTGCGGAACTCGTGACTGGTCATCGCAACAAAGCGCGACCGCAGGTCATTGAGCTCGCGCTGGCGGTTTAAAGCGGCCTTCGTCTCCTGTTCGGCGACATGGTGCTCCGTGACATCCAGAAAAAACACCAGCAGGCCCGGTCCGCCATCCCAGGGCACGACCGTGTCGCCAAGCTCCAGCCATTTCACGGCACCGTTCGCAAGCATCACCCTGACCTGGCAGCGTTCGGCCACGGGCGGCCCGCTTCGACGTTCCAATTGCCTCCTGGCCATCAGGGCCCGGTCCTCATCATGCAGCCGCGTGTAAAAGCCGCTCTGCAGAATCGACTCCTTGCCTGTTTCCAGAATTTCAGTGGCCCTGCGGTTGACGAATACAACGCACTCGTCCTGCAGTACCACCATCCCTTCCGCGACGTGCTCGATCACAGAGCGGTAACGTTCTTGTGACTGGTGCAGCGCCAGCACCATCGCCTGTTCTGAAGTCACCTGCGCCAAGGCCAGCTCCTTCTCGCGCCGCGTTACGTTGATGCGGTCTGCCAGCGCAAACGACAGGAGCACCATCTCCATCGCAGAGCCAATCAGCAGGGCATTGGCAGTCAAGGTGTTGGACGGCACCAGGCCATTGTTATGAAGCGTCATCACCACCACGCCGACCAGCAACGCACTCCAGGCCAGGCCAAAATACCTGGCGCCAGGCTGACGGCGTTGAATGCTGATGGCGGCTGCCACAACAATGGTCACGACACCAATCGAGACCATTGCAGTCACCGCCCACACCGCAATCCGGTAAGGCATGACCAGCGACAGGCCGACCACCAGCAACCACAGCACCACTTGCACCCGCATGGTAGCGTCCAGGCGTGGCAGCGTGATGCTTGTAGCCAGAAAACTGCGCGCGAACATCATGCCCATGGCGCCGCTTGCCGCATGCATGACGTTGATGGCGTTCATGTTCCACCACAACTGGTCGCGCCAGAGAAACTGGGCACCCAATCCTGAATTAGCCGCCTGCGACAGCCCGATGCAGACTGCAAACAGCACGTAAATCAGGAAGATTCGATCCCGGACCGATATGAAAAGCAACAGGTTGTAGGCGATCAGTCCAATTAGCAGGCCAAAGTACAGGCTGAAAACGGAGTAGGTGATCTGGTCACTTTTCCAGAGTGCGGCTGGCTGCCAGAGAATAACCGGCACTGCCAGAGTACCTTCAGAAGCCACCCGCAAGTACAGGACCGAGTCTTGCCCGGGCGCAAAGTCAACTGCCTTGACATGGTTGTGGTGAACAATTTCACGTTGACGAAATGGAAGGGAATCACCGCCGGTTTGATGCGCAAAAGCGCCTTTTCCGTTGGCAATATAGAGGTCAATTCGGTCCAGCGGCGGGTAGGCAACATCCACCAGCCAGCGCGCAGGCGCAGCTGTATCGATGCGCAGCTTCAAGCGCAACCAGATCGCTGAATGGGTGGCACCAAAATTCGTGGCACCAACGCCTTTTGGAACAGGTTTGAAACGTCCCTGCTGGTCCGCCTGAAGAATTTCTTGAAGAGTGAGATTCCCGCCAGCGTCCTCCAAGTACGCGAACAGTCTGGAGAGCTGATAACGGTCCTGGCTTGTGATGACGATGTCGGCTTCCGTGTCGACCGCAAGGGCATGAAGGCAAACCCCGAAGGACAGCAGCAAAGCACCCGATAAACGCAAAAGCATTCGGGATCGAATCCATCGCAGAAGATCGGCTTTGAAGGACCGCGCCACCTTGCTCGCCTAGATCGTCACCGTAAAGCAGGTCGAATGCCCAAACTCGCTTTGCACTGCAATATGGCCGCCGTGCAATTCAACCGAATTTTTTACGATTGCCAGCCCGAGCCCGGTGCCCTGTATGGCGCCCACGTTGCTGGCGCGGTGAAACGACTCACACAGATGCGGCATTTCATCCGGCGGAATGCCAATGCCCTGATCCGCCACTCTGAAGACCGCTCGACCATTCACAGTCGATACCTCAAAAGTAACCAGCCCGCCGTGCAAGGAGTACTTGAAGGCGTTTGAGAGCAAGTTCTCGAGAATATGGCGCAGCAGGTTGGGGTCGAACTGCCCCGCTGGCGCGCGCTCGGGAAAGCGTGTCACCAGTTTGCAAGTGGCAGTGGGGTACAGCGCGCGTGCCTCGGCAGCAATCGACTGACACAGCGCAAGCAGGTTGATCTCCTCTGGACGAAACGCCAGCATGTGGGCATCCACCTGGCCGATCAGCAGGACACGGTCAAGCATGGCCGTCATCCGCTTGACGCCCGAACTGACACTGGCGAGTATTTCATTGCGTTCAAGCGCTGGCATTCGGTCGTGGTAATCACGAAGGAGCTCCGCTGCCGAATGAATGGCCGCCAGCGGCGTGCGAAACTCGTGGCTGGTCATTGAGACAAACCGTGACCGCAGGTCATTGAGCTCCTTTTCACGACCAAGCGCCGCCCGGATGTTGTTGTCAGCCTTGCGGCGCTCTGTGATGTCAAGCATGGTCCAGATCACCCCTGCGGATGGGTCCCGGTCTTTCACGCAGCGGCCGGACAACTGCACCCAGAACGCCTGGCCATCACGCTTCTTCAGCTGCCGCTCATTCACGAAGACACCATCCTGAATCAGGGCCTGGCGCGTCGTCAGCCCATCTGACTCATGCGCCTTGTCATCAAAATAAAACATGCGGGTTGATTGGCCCACCAATTCGTCGCTGGTGTAGCCAGTCATTTCGGCAAACTTGTCATTCACCCATTGCATGCGGCGCACTACATTGAAAGTGATGCCGACCTGGGAATTGGCAAGAATCGTTTCACGCTGTTGCAGTGTGTCGCGCAGCTTCTTTTCAAGCAGCCTGCGTTGGCTGATGTCCGAGAAAAAAACCAAAAATGCCTGCTCCCCATCCCAAGGCACCATGGCCACGCTTATGCCGATCCAGCGCACCTCATCATCGGGCATCAAAAGGCGCAATTCATACCGGCTGGGAACCCTTTCACCCGCCAGACGCTCCCGCTGGCGTTCGACCACCATGGCGTGGTCATCAGGATGGATTCGGTGCAAAAACCCGACCCGCTTGATGTCCTCGATAGAGATGCCCGCGATGTCAGTTGCCCGTACATTCGCGTAGACCACCTTCTGGTTGCGCAGCACCACCATGCCTTCATTGACGTGTTCAACCACAGCGCGGTAGTGCTCCTGCGAACGGCCGAGCTCCATCACCTTGACGCGGCTGGCCTGCAATTCCCCGGACAGACGCTGGCGCTCAAGTTCGAGCGTTTGAACGGTGGCTGACAATTCTTCAGCCGTCGCGGTGACGCCCGATTTTAGGGCTCGCGACTGCGGCATCCTGAATGGTCCAGGCGATTTGGTCATGTGGGTTCAAAGTTGAGCGGCATTTTTTCTCGACTCAAGCCAACGAAGGTATGCTGCTGACAGTCAAGACACCCGCATACTGACGCAGAATGTACGCGATTGCAATGAAAGAGCTGGAGTGGCCATGGCAAGAATCCTGATTGTTGACGACGATTCCGCACTGCTGCGGCTCCTGTCCCTTCGGCTGACCTACGAGGGCCACGAGGTGATTGAAGCTGCCAGCGGCGAGGCAGCACTGGCGGCACTGGACCACGACCTGCCTCACATCATGATCACGGATCTGCGGATGCCGGGCATGGATGGCCTGGCGTTGTTCGAGGCAGTGCATCGACGCTTCGCGTTGCTTCCGGTCTTGATGCTGACCGCCAACGGAACCATCCCCGACGCCGTGAACGCCATGCAACGGGGTGTCTTTGGGTACATCACCAAACCGTTCGAGGGCGTTGACTTGATGCGTGAGGTGAACCGGGCACTTGAAGTCTCGGCCGCGTTGGGGGCCGATATGCCGGGCGAAGAATCTGGCGAGAGCTGGCGTCAAGCGATCATTACCCGCAGCCATCGAATGGAAGAACTCCTGACGCAGGCGCGTCTGATTGCAAGAAGCGACGTGTCAGTCCTGATCCAGGGCGAAAGCGGCACAGGCAAGGAACTCCTTGCACGGGCGATTCACGCATCCAGCGCGCGCAGTCAGGGCGCATTTTTGGCAGTGAATTGCGGTGCCATTCCGGACAATCTGCTTGAGTCAGAACTGTTTGGGCATGTCAAAGGCGCCTTTACCGGTGCCGTGCGGGATAGCCAGGGCCTGTTTACTGCCGCGCAGGAAGGTTGCATATTTCTGGACGAAATTTCCGATTTGCCGCTTCCGATGCAGGTCAAGCTGCTCAGGGTGATACAGGAACGCGAGGTGCGGCCGGTCGGTGCAGCCAAAGCCCACAAAATCGACGTAAGGATCATTTCGGCGACCAATCGCCCGCTTGAAGGTGAAGTCGCCCATGGGCGTTTCCGTGAAGACCTCTTTTACCGGTTGAACGTTGTCAACCTGTCCTTGCCGCCCTTGTCTAAGCGGCGCGAAGACATCGCGCTACTGGCCAACCATTTCATGCGAACACTTGCACAACGGCACGCCAAGGCAGTGACCGCGTTTGCGCCTGGCGCACTTGAGCAGCTCAGCACGGCATCCTGGCCCGGCAATGTACGGCAACTGCAAAACGTGATCGAGAAGTGCGTGGTACTGGCAACGACTTCCCTGATTCCGGCCACTCTTGTGCACAGTGCAATCAACAGCCAGGGCAGCGATGTATTGCCCCTGGACGAAGCCCGCAAGGAATTCGAGCGCGATTACCTGACCAAGCTGTTGAAGGTTACCAATGGCAATGCCTCAATGGCCGCAAAAATGGCGCGGCGTAACCGCACCGACTTTTACGCCTTGCTGGCACGCCACGGGCTGGAGCCGGCGAGCTTCAAACCGGGAGGTCCATAAGCCTGCGGGCCTGCTCTAGGTCGGCAACGGTATCAATGTCATGAATGACACCCGCGTCATCCATTTCAAGCATCGCGGCACCCATGCCTTTAACGATCTCCGCCGCACCCTGATCCCCCTTCAGGTTCACCAGCAAATCGCGACAGCGTGCCGAGAACCCCACGGGGTGCCCCCTGCTGCCCCTGTAAGTGGGAACCACGACGTCATGAACCAGGAGCGCTTCTGAAAGCGCCCGCAAGGTATTGGGTTGAATCAACGGCAAGTCACCCAGCACGATCAACCAACCACTGGCCGATAGAGTCGCTCTAACTGCCGCCGCAATGGAATCTCCCATACCGGGATGGCCCGCATCTTCGAGGTGCCAGGGAAGGCCACTCGCGCGCACAGCATCCAGCGTGTGCTCCAGAACCGTTTTTTCGCCCAGCAGCGCCTGAAGCTTGTGCGTCGTGCCGCCAGACGCCAAAAAGCGCTCGCCCCGCCCAGAGGCAAGAACGAGCGCAGTTGGTAGATTACCCGTCAATGCCGCTGAAAACGGTCAGGCTGACTTGATTGCGTCGGCAGTGATGGGCAGTTTACGCACGCGCTTGCCAGTGAGCTTGGCAACCGCGTTGGCAATGGCAGGCGCCATCAGTGCGGTCGCTGGCTCACCGATGCCGCCTGGTTTCTCGGTGCTGTTGACCAGCGTAATATCGATCACTGGCATGTCACTCATGCGCGGCAGCAAGAACTGGTGGAAGTTCGTCTGCTGGACACGGCCCTTGTCGACCGTTATTTCCTGCATGGTGGTGGAACCCAGGCCAAAGAGGATGCTCGACTGGATCTGTGCTTCGACCGTATCCGGGTTGACCATCTGGCCAAGATCGGCCGCAACCGTTACCTTGTGCACTTTCACTGCGCCGCCATCCAGGCTGATCTCGACCACCTGTGCTATGTAGGTGTCATAGCCTTCCATCAGTGCGACACCACGCGCGCGCCCAGCCGCCACTGGCGTCGTCCAGCCCGCTTTGTCTGCCGCAAGCTTGAGCACATTGGCATAACGTGGTTGCCCGGCCAGCATGCTCAGGCGATAGGCAACCGGGTCTTTGCCCGCAGCCAGGGCCAGTTCGTCGACAAAGCTCTCGTTTGCAAACGCGTTGGCTGCATGGCTGACGGAGCGCCAGTAACCGACACGCAGGCCCGCATCATGCTTGACAACATCGTGCTTGGTGGCGGGAATCTCGTAACCCGCGACCGCCGCTTCGGTCATCAGGGGGTCCTGCACGGGTGCAGGCAAGCCGAACACGCGACCGGTGATGGATTGCCCGGTGTGCCTGAACGTCATTGCCGTCGGCTTGCCGTCCGCACCCAAAGCTGCCGCCATGGTGTGAACCGCAGCGGGTCGGTAGAAGTCATGCGTCATGTCGTCTTCGCGCGACCACACGAGCTTCACCGGCTTGCCAACCGCTTTGGAGATTTGCGCCGCCTGCACGATGAAATCGATGTCAATGCGCCGCCCAAAGCCGCCACCCAGGAACGTCGTGCGCACAGAAACATCTTCCGGCTTCAAGTCCAAGGCTTTGGCGATGGAGGTCTGCGCAGCGTCCTGCCATTGTGTGGGGCCAATCAGGTCCACTTTGCCGTTCTTGTAATCGGCCGTGAAGTTCATCGGTTCCAGAGGCGAATGCGAGAGCAATTGGCTGACGTACTCGGCGCGAACCACTTTTTGCGACGCTGCAATGACGGCGTCTGCATCGCCCACTGCCTTGAGGGGCAAAGCAGTGCCAGTTTTGGCAGCGCCCCGCGTGCCTTCAATCATGGCTGTGCTATTCAGCGATGCACCGGCTCCCTCGTCCCAGGTCACGGACAACGCCTTGCGTGCCATATTGGCGCGCCACCAGGTGTTGGCAACCACTGCCACGCCATCGGGAATTTCGACCACAGCAACCACGCCAGGCATGGCCTTGGCAGCTGCCGAATCAACCGACTTGACTTTCCCGCCGATCACTGGGCATTGCTCCAGCGCGGCATACACCATGCCAGGCAGTTTGACGTCAATACCGAACTCGGCCGTACCGTTGCTCTTGGCGGGCGTATCCACACGAAGGGTGCGCTTGCCGACGATGGTGAAGTCTTTCGGGTCCTTGATGGACACCTTTTCCGGGACCGGGAGTTTGGCTGCGTCAGCCGCCAGCGAACCGTAGGTGGCAGATTTTCCGCCCGGGCCCATCACCATGCCGTTCACGGCCTTGAGCTGGCTGCGGTCCACACTCCATTTGTTGGCCGCTGCAGAAATCAGCATTTCCCGCACTTGTGCGCCGCCAACCCGAAGCTTTTCCCAGCCATCACGTACCGAGGTCGATCCACCGGTGAGCTGGGCGCCGCCGAGCAGCGGGTTGCCATAAACCTTGGCATTCGGTGGTGCAATGGCCACTTTGATGCGTTTGAAGTCAATGTTGAGCTCTTCGGCGATCAGCATCGGCATTGAGGTGTAGACCCCCTGGCCCATTTCAGAGCGCGCGGAAATCAGCGTGATCGTGTTGTCGTCATCAATGTGTACCCAGGCATTGGGCGTATGCACGGTTCCGGCCGCGATGGCAAGCGTTGTCGGCAACGCAAACCCCATCAACAAGCCACCACCGCCGATGGCCGACGTCTTGAGGAAGCTGCGACGTGAGGTCTGGCCCGCGTTTTTGAGTTCGATAGTCATGTTCGTACTCCTTAAGCTCTGCGCATGGTGGAAGCTGCATCCTTGATGGCAGCACGGATGCGGCCATAAGTACCGCAACGGCAAATGTTGCCGCTCATTGCAGCATCGATATCGGCGTCGCTCGGATTCTTGTTGCTTTCAAGCAATGCCGCCGCGCTCATCAGCTGGCCTGACTGGCAATAGCCACATTGCGGAACATCATGCTTGATCCAGGCAACTTGCAATGGGTGGGAATTGTCTTTGGACAAACCTTCAATCGTGCTCACTTTTTTGCCACCCACGACCGACAATGGCGTCTGGCAGGACCGGACTGGCACACCGTCGACGTGCACGGTGCATGCACCACACAACGCCATGCCGCAACCAAATTTGGTTCCGGTCATACCCAGTTCATCGCGAATTACCCACAAGAGCGGGGTGTCGGGTTCGGCGTTGGCGGAAACCGCCTTGCCATTGACTTGAAAATTGACGGCCATTGTGCTTTTCTCCTGTTGATTCGGGCAATACAGCCCTTGTTGTCTTGACCCAAACGGTAGCCTAGAACAATAGAGGCGGAAAAGTATGCGGGTAACCCCTAGGTCATCAAAATTTTCGCAAGATGGAACACCTTATGTGTGAACCGTGACACTTGCATATACTTTGCAAATGACTCTTCTGGCCGACTTGCGAAAAAACTACGATCACGGCGAACTGGACGAGGCCGCGTCGCACGGTGACCCACTGCTGCAGTTTGAAAAATGGATGAACGACGCGATCAAGGCTGACTTGCCAGAGCCCAACGCCATGACGCTGGCAACCGTTGGCAGCAATTTGCGGCCATCAACCCGAGTCGTCCTGATCAAGGGGTATGACCAGCGCGGTATCGACTGGTACACCAATTACGAAAGCCGCAAGGGGCATGAACTGGCGGGCAACCCGTATGCCGCACTGCAGTTTCACTGGGTTGAGCTCGAACGCGTCGTGCGCATTGAGGGCCTGGTGGAGAAAGTGAGCGCTGCAGAAAGCGACGCTTACTTTCAGAGCCGTCCGCTTGACTCCCGGATTGGCGCCTGGGCCTCGCCCCAAAGCGAAGCAATTGCCGGGCGCGGCGTTTTAGTGGCGAATGCTGCCAAGTATGCTGCCCGGTTCATGCTGCAGCCGCCGCGCCCACCGCACTGGGGTGGCTACCGGCTCAAGCCAGACGGCTGGCAGTTCTGGCAGGGCCGAAAGAGTCGCCTGCACGACCGCCTGCGCTACAGCCTGGACGAATCCGGGAACTGGATCCGGGAAAGACTGGCGCCCTGATCAGCGAAACCCGCTACGCCAACTGCGCCACGACCCGCCCAATCAGGCTGCCGGCTTTCAATTGATCCAGGGTTTCCGAAATTCGATCTGCGGCACGCTTTTCGACCGGCAGCGGCTTGATTTTTCCGACCTTTGCCAAGGCAACGACCTCTCGCAATTCCTGCAAACTGCCAACATACGAGCCCTGGATCATGATGGCGCGCTGAATCGTGGGAACGATCGAAACACTCACCTCGGCACCATACAGCCCCACCACGACATAGCGCCCACCCTTGCGCAATGCCGCATAGGCCAGTTGAAACGTTGGCGCCGCACCCACCAGGTCAACCGCACCATAAATCATGCCGCCAGTGATCTGTTTGAGCTGCTCCAGGGCGTCAGGCGCGCCAGCATTGATCGTGGCTGCAGCGCCCACTTCCATGGCGGTTGCAAATTTGTTCGGATCCAGATCGGCGACCAGAATGCGTTCATGCCCTACAGCACGCAGCATCGCGACTGCCGACAGGCCCAACCCGCCCGCGCCAAGGACCAAGACCCATTCATCCTGCGGAATTGGCAATAACTTGGCAACTGCCGAATACGTGGTCAGGCCTGAACAGGCGAGTGTCGCCGCCCACGCCGGATCAATGCCCGAAGCGTCAATCAGGTAGCGCGGGTGCGGCACGATCAAATGGTCGGCATAGGCGCCAGGGCGTTGCACGCCCAGGTAACGTGGCGCCATGCAGTGGTTGTCCATGCCCTCCAGGCACCGCTTGCAGGTGCCGCATCCGGTCCATGGGTAGACCAGCCGGTCTTGCCCCAACGGTACATCCTGCGCCTCTGGCCCGGCGGCAATCACCGTGCCATAGGGTTCGTGACCCAAGGTAACGGGCAACTTCATGCCACGGTCTGACATGTGGAATTTCTTGCCGCCGCCCAAATCAAAATAGCCGTCGCGGATGTGAACGTCGCTGTGACATACGCCGCAGTACCTGACGCGTACCAGCACCTCGCTGCCCACAGGTTGTGGCGTTGCCTTCAACACGGACTGCAGTGGCTTGCCCCATTCGACAACATCAAAGCTTTGCATCAATGAACCCCGTTAATTAAGTTGACGAACAGTGTATTGCGATTCATGTGGCAGCCCTGCGGCAACCGTCATAATCAAAAAAACACCGATAGAGGAAGACCATGACCGCATCCAGAAGCGCCGGCCAGAACGCCTGCGAACCCTTGCCACCTGCGCTTTCTCTTGCCACCGGCCCTGCTGATCCGCCGGTGCGCGACATGACCCTTGGCGACCTGCTCGATTGGGCGGCCACAACCACACCGGACCGTGTGGCGCTGGTGGCAGTGCCCGTGCATGCTGGCAACCCTTCACAGCGCCCACAATGGACCTACGCCGAACTGCGGGTTCAGGCCCTGCGCTGCGCCCATGCCTTGGCCGCCCGCTTCAAACCGGGTGAACGGGTGGCGGTGTGGGCACCGAATATCCCCGAATGGGTGATGCTGGAGTTTGGCGCTGCCTATGCAGGCCTGGTTTTGGTAACCGTCAACCCGGGCTTCAAAGCCGCCGAGGTGCAATACGTTCTCAATCAATCACGCGCCGCCGGCATTCTGGTGATGGACAGCTACCGTGGCAACCCGATGCGCGCAACGGTTGATTCCATAGCGCCAAAGTGTCCAGAGCTTCGCTGCATCCTGGGGTTTGACGAGTGGGAAGCGCTGCTGGCATCGGGCGACGCCGCGAAGGTCGAACTGCCGGCGGTCCAACCAGGCGATGCCGTGATGATCCAGTACACCTCGGGTACCACCGGCTTTCCCAAGGGCGCTTACCTGCACCACCGGGGCTTGGTGAACAACGCGTCGCATACGCTGGCCCAAATGGGTGTGCAAGATGGCGATATTTACCTGGGTGTCATGCCGCTGTTTCACACCGCTGGCAGCGTTCTGGCAGTGCTGGGCTGCGTCGCCCGGCGCGCCACCCACGTGCTGCTGGAAGCCTTTGACGCAGGCATGGCGCTGGAAATCATTGCGAGTTACCGCAGCAACGCCATGGTGGGCGTACCAACCATGCTGATTGCCATGCTGGAACACCCGGCGTTTGCGACGGCCGACCTGAGCAGCGTGCGGTCCATCTGCTCGGGCGGGTCCACCGTGCCTGCACACCTGGTTAACACGCTTGAAAGCAAGCTCGGCGCAAAATTCACGATTGTTTTTGGCATGACCGAATGCTCCCCCGTGGCGCTGATGACCCATACTGACGACCTGCTGGCCGACAAGGCCAACACGCTGGGCTCACCCATGCCTGGCGTTGAGGTCAAGATTGTCGATGCGGTCGATGGCACCACACTGCCTGTGGGCGAAGTCGGTGAGATCTGCACGCGGGGCTATCACATCATGCTGGGCTATTTCGAGATGCCAGAGGCGACTGGCAGCGCAATTGACAAGGACGGCTGGCTGCACACTGGCGACCTCGGTGCGATGGACGCACGCGGCTATTTCACCATCGAGGGCCGCCTCAAGGACATGATCATCCGTGGCGGGGAAAACATCTACCCACGCGAACTCGAAGAGCTGCTGTTTCGCCATCCGGCAGTCGGTGAAGTTGCGGTGATCGGCCTGCCAAGCGAGCGCTGGGGCGAAGAGGTGGCCGCGGTGGTTCGCCCCAAGCCTGGCCAGCTCCTGGTCAAGGACGATCTTTTCGCCTATGTGCGCGAACACCTGGCGCCGCACAAAGCGCCACGCCACTGGTTCACGGTCGATGCATTTCCGCTCACCGGCTCGGGGAAAATCCAGAAGTTCAGGCTGCGCGAGATGTGTGCGAAGGGCGAGCTGATTGCGCTTTGAATTGCAGCATCCGCGCCATCCAATAAACTCATATCACGGGTGATATGAAATCTTCACAAAAAACACACTCTTAGACCATTTTCCGTCGAAATATCGATGAAATAGCCCTCTAGCCCCCGTATAATATACAAAGTTAGCTATTTATTATATAGCATTCGTCAGGTCCGCCCTGACTTGCCTCAATCAGCCCTCGCGGCCAAACTGCGGTTTGCGCTTTTCCACAAACGCCATCACTGCTTCCTTGTGATCGGCCGTCTTGTGCGCAATGGCCTGGTAGCCCGCCGACAGCTCCAGCAACGATTCAAGGCTGCTACGCTCGCCTTCGCGCAGCAGGCGCTTGGTCATGCGCATCACGGCACCCGGATTGGCCGCAATTTTTGCCGCCAGCTTTTGTGCCTCTGCCAGCAAGTCTGCGGGCGCGACCACGTGTGACACCAAGCCGCAGGCCAGCGCCTCTGCCGCCGTCAGGGCTTCCCCCGTGAAGGCCATTTCAGACGCTTTGGACATGCCCACCACACGCGGCAGCAGCCACGCGCCCCCATCACCCGGCACGATGCCGACTTTGACAAAGCTCTCTGCAAACGTGGCCGTGTCTGAGGCGATGCGGATGTCGCACATGCAGGTCAGATCAAGCCCTGCGCCAATCGCCGCACCATTGATGGCTGCAATCACCGGCACGTCCAGGTTGTACAGGGCCCTGGGCAAGCGCTGTATGCCGTTGCGGTATTCTTCCCGGATCAAGTCGGGCGAGATGTCCTGTTCAAAGAAGCGCCTCATGTCCTTGACGTTGCCCCCGGAGCAAAACACCGGCCCTGCGCCGGTAAGGATGACACAGCGAATGCTCGCGTCCAGTGTGATGGCAGCACAGGCGTCCACCAGCTCTTGAACCGCCGTGTTGCCGGTCAACGCATTGCGGGTTTCGGGCTGGTTCATGGTGAGCGTGAGCACGCCCCCGTTGCGGCTGGTTTGGAGGAACGTCGGCATGGGTTTCCTTAAAGTTCGATGGTCAAAAAATTCAGTTGTCAGCAAATGCTGCGCAAGATATCCAGCGAATGGGGCTGCCCAGACTTCTCGGGCAGCGGGTTCAGAACGGCGTGGCCCAACACCAGTTGACCCAGCACATTTTGCCAATACGATTCGCTGCCGGCCTCCAGCCGCCAGGCCTGCAGGCGGCGCGTGAACAGCTGCAAGTCGTGGTCTGCGGTGAAACCCATGGCACCATGAATGGAGTGCGCCAGTGCCACCACTTCCACCACGGCTTCACTGGTTCGTGCCTTGGCAATCGCCGCGTTCATGCTGTCCGGTATGCCCGCCGATGCAATGCAGCCGATTTGGGCGGCCATTCGCGCGGCCAAGACTTGCTCGGCCATCACCGCAAGCTGGTGTTGAATCGCCTGAAACTTTCCCAATGGGCGACCAAACTGCTGGCGCTCGTTGGCAAATTGCAGCGTCATCTCCAGCACGCGTTGCATGGCACCGGCCATCTGCGCGGCAAGCAGGACAGCCGTCAATTCCAATACTGGCCTTGAAACTTTCGCCCTCTGCACAATCAACTCAGGGAGGCGCACAGGCAGCAAATAGCGACCGCACAACTCAAAAAGAGGAAAGGCCTGCGGCAAGCTCAAGCCCGCGCCACCTTGCGACTCCGCCGCCATCGCGTCGGCAAAGCCAGATTGGTTCAGCACCTCTACCAGCGCGTCCCGCTTGGGCCCGCTTGATCCCTCACTTTCTATCGCCCGAACGACAGACGGCGGGCAGTGCGCTTCCAGCAGATCGCGGAGCGCTTCAGTCAATTGTGTCAATTCATTCATCGCAACCCCAAACCTCGGGCAATCATGCCGCGCAGAATGTCGCGGGTACCACCGCGCAATGAAAAGGACGGCGCAGCCTGCGTCACGTAGTTCAACGTAAGCAGCAATTCTGCGGGCGTCTGCGTTGCTGCCTCAACCGATTCTCCAAAGAGCTCATCCGAAATCAGGGCGGGCAACAATTGCTCCAGCGTCGTACCCAGCTCTTTCACCAGGGCTGCTTCCACCACTGGGCTCTCGCCTTGCACCAGCTTTTCAGTAACGGCAATCGACAGTGCCCGAAGCGGGGCAAGATGGCTGAAAAGCTTGCCCACCAACCTTGCCGAGCGCTGCTGGCGAGCCGGATCTGATCGCAGCCACGCCAGCCACTGATCGAGCAGCACAATGCTGGAATAAATGCGCTCTGGCCCGCTGCGCTCAAAGGCGAGTTCAGCCGTCACCTGCGCCCAACCGCCGCCTTCCTGGCCCACCAGCGCATCGTCCGCCAGCGCCACGTCATCAAAAAACACTTCGCAAAACTGACTGTCGCCGGTGAGGTCCCTGATGGGCCGCACGGTCACACCCGGCAGCGACAAGTCAACGATCACTTGCGAGAGGCCCTTTTGCCGATCTTCCGCCGTGCCCGAGGTGCGCACCAGCGCAATCATGTACTGGCAGTTGTGCGCATTGGTCGTCCAGATCTTCTGGCCGTTAAGCCGCCAGCCTGTGTCAGTTTTGGTGGCGCGGGTTTTGACGCTGGCCAAGTCCGAGCCCGCATTTGGCTCGCTCATGCCAATGCAGAAGAACGCCTCCGCTTTGCAAATACGCGGCAGGTAAAACCGCTTCTGCGCCTCAGTGCCGTATTTCAGGATCAACGGCCCGCTTTGCCGGTCTGCGATCCAGTGCGAGCCCACCGGTGCGCCAAAATTCAAAAACTCCTCCACCAGCACATAGCGCGCAAACGCACTGCGCCCCCCGCCACCGTACTCCTTCGGCAACGTGATGCCCAGCCAGCCATTTTTTGCCAGCGCGCGGCTGAAGTCCGCGTCGTACCCCGACCAGGACTTGGCGCGAATGTGGGCGGGAACTTTCTTCATCGCCTCCGTGAGAAATGCCCGCACCGGGTCACGAAGCGCCTCATCCACCGGTGGAATGGTTTTCAGGGATAGCGAATCAAGCGCGCTCACTACTGCTGCTCCACCTTGGCCTTCACGGCAATGCGCTTCCAGAGCAGGATTTCAGCATTTTGAAACGTGCGCATTTCCTCCGGGCCACCCTGCATGGTTTCCGCACCCAGACGCTCGTAGAACTCGCGCGTCTCTGGCAGGGTTTCAATTTTGGCCATCAGTGCGGCCAGCTTGTCCGTCTCGGGTTTGGGTGTTTTGCTGGAGACCATTGCCGCCACCCAGGTGTAGGCCGTGAATCCGGGCAGGCCGGCCTCAATCGCCGTGGGAACATCGGGCAATGCCGAGATGCGCTTGTCAGATGCCACAGCCAGCGCCCGCAGCTTGCCACCTTTAACGAGTTCTTGTGCACCAGTCACATCGACAAAAGCCATCTGCACCGTACCAGACACCACGGCCGTGATCGCTTCGGACGCGCCCTTGTACGGTACGTGGTGCGTCTGAACTTTGGCGGCATCGTTAAACAGTTCGGCCATCAACTGGTAGCCCGCCGAGCCCGCACCGTAATCCAGCTTGTCGGGCTGCGCGCGGGCGGCGGCAATCAAATCGGTGATTGATTTGTGGGCCGAGCCTGCGGGCACGACCAGCACAGCCGGGGCGCGCATCATCATGGTCAACGGGGCGAACTCGGTCACGGGGTCATAGGGTAAGGCTTTGAACAAGGCCGTGTTGACGGCCAGCGTAGAGTTGCTGCCCACAAACACCGTGTAGCCATCTGCCGGGGCAGACAGCACACTGCGAACCGCGATGAACCCGTTGGCACCCGGCTTGTTTTCCACCACCACGGGTTGGCCTGTCATTTCCGACAGCTTCTTGCCAAAGTAGCGCGCCGAGGTGTCCGTGCCGCTTCCCGGCGGAAAAGGCACGATGAATTTGATAGGCTTGCTGGGAAAGTCCTGGGCGACAGCGCGGCCCGATACAACACCCAGCGCCATGGCCGCTGCGCCAAGCAGGCACAGCGCTCTTCTTGTTGCTGCCCGATTTGTCATGTCAGTCTCCTAGTGTGTTTTGCGTCTGCCTGCATGCTATGCCAACCCTATTCAAGCGAAGCGCCTGTTTGCTTCACCACCTTGGTCCAGCGCTCGATTTCCGACTTGATGTAGGCCCCGTATTCTGCTGGCGTGGAGCCTAGCGGGTCTGCCCCCTGCGCGGCCAGCTTGGTTTTGACATCGCTTGACGCCAGCGCTTTCAGAACTTCGGCGTTGAGCCGTCTCACAATCTCGGGCGGTGTTTTGGCAGGTACCAGGATGCCTTGCCATGCGCCCACTTCAAAGCTGGGGCTTACCGTCTCGTTCAAGGTGGGCACGTCAGGCAGCACGGCAGTGCGCTTGAGGCTGGTCACGGCCAAAGCGCGCAGACGTTTGTCGCGGATGAAGGGCAAGGCCGAGTTGACGGTGTCGGTTACAAACTGGGTTTGCCCGCCCACCAGATCGGTGAGCGCAGGCGCACTGCCTTTATAAGGCGCGTGGGTGGCAGTGAGCCCCTTGCTCTGGAGCAGCAAAAATGCCCCCAGATGCGTGATGTTGCCGTTGCCCGCCGAGCCGTAAGTGACCTTGTCAGGATTGGCTTTGACGTAGGCTAGAAACTCCTGCACGTTGTTCGCAGGCACCGAAGGGTGCACAGCCAGCACCAGCGGGATCACGGCGGTCAGCGCGACCGGGGCCAGGTCTGTCGTCACGTCGTAGCTGAGCTTTTTGTACAGCGCCGGACTAAGCGCGACGGCCGATGTGTTGTAAAACACCGTGTAGCCATCTGCCGGTGCCTTGGCGGCAAACTCGGCACCAATGTTGCCGTTGGCTCCGCCCTTGTTGTCCACCACCACCGCCTGTCCCATTTGCTCGGTGAGCTTTTGCGCCAGCACGCGGGCGACCAGGTCCGTCGGCCCGCCGGGCGGGAACGCAACCACCAGTTTGATGGGCTTGTCGGGGTAGGTTCCTTGTGCCAGCGCAGCGCCACTGCCAAAGCAGGCCAAGACCAGCGCCCCGGCAACAGTGGTCATATTGGCACGTCGTTTGATGGTTTTCATGAGTGTTTCCAATGGATGGTTTTGCAAGTTGTCTGAACCATGGTCTGCACCAAGAGGCCCTGCCCAAGTAACGCGGATTGTGAGGATGAATTGGGTGAAGTCATCGCATTAATTTCCCGATGGCCTGGGCGACGGATTCTGCACCACGACCCCATTGGCCACGAGATTGTCAACGTGCTGCGCCGACAGCCCTGCCTGCAACAGCACGGCCCGCGTATCAGCTCCCAGGCGCGGTGGAGTCGCCACCGGTGGCCGCTGGCCGTTGAACAGAACCGGCACGCCAGGGAAGCGCAATGGGCCCATGGCCGGGTCATTCACTTGGGTGAAAAAGCCGGTGGCCTGCAGGTGTGTGTCGTCTTTCAGATCGTCAAGCGTGTTCACGCGCCCGGCCGGTATCTCCAGCGCGTCGCACAGCGCTATCCATTCATCGGTGGACCTGGCCACGCCGAATTGGCCCAGGGTTTCGTACAGCGCCAGGATGTTCTGGGTCCGTGCGGCAATGCTGCAAAACCGGGGATCAATTGCGAGTTCAGGCACGCCAATGGCGGCGAAAAAGCGCTGCCAGTGCGCATCGGTGTAGGGCATCATGCACACGTAGCCATCAGCCGTGCAATACGGGCGGCGCGAATCGGCCAGCACGCGGGGGTAGCCCGCAGCGGATTGTGGTGGCTCGAAGTGCTGGCCATAGCAATGCTCCACCAGGTTGAAGGCCACCATGGTTTCGAACATGGGAACTTCCACATACGACCCCTGCCCCGTGGCGTGGCGCTGCATCACTGCCGCCATGATGGCCATCGCCGCAACCAGCCCCGTGGTTTTGTCCGCCGCAATGGTGGGTAGAAACCGGGCCTCACCCGACTGCCGCACCATCATGTCCACACTGCCCGACATGCCCTGAATGATGTCGTCATAGGCCGGACGACCACCATAAGGGCCACTCTCGGCAAAGCCATGCAGTGTGGCGTAAACCAGCCGGGGGTTCGCACCGCGAACGGCGGTAGGGTCCAGCCCCAGCGCGCCGAGCTTTTGCGGGCGCATGCTGTGCATGAAGACATCCGCCGTCCCAATGAGTTGCAGCAGCGCGGCCTGGCCTTCCGCGTGCTTGAGGTCAATCACCACGCTTTTCTTGTTTCGGTTCACGCCCAGAAATATAGGCGACATGCCCTTCTCGGTCGTGGGGCCTGTGGTGCGGGTGGAATCGCCCTGCGGCGGTTCGATCTTGATGACCTCGGCACCCAGGTCGGCCAGCCACTGACTTGCGTAGGGGCCCATAACCACCGCGCTGGCATCGACGACCCGCAGGCCTGCAAGTGGCAAAGCTGCTGTGGCTGCTGCGGTGGGCGCTGAAGTGAGTTCCGACATTGATATTTGACTGCTCTAACCCTGCATGTCTCGTTGATTGAAGGCTTGGTTTGATGCCATTGTGACCGGCACCGACTCATCATGTCTAATATTAATAATTCAGCTATTGATACCAATTAGGTATCGCCACAGATTTGAAAGCATCGCCATGAACCTGCGCCAACTCAGACACCGTGGCCATGCTGCGCTGCCAGCAGTCAGGCTTCACGCCGCGCGTGGCGCAGGAGGCGGTGCAGGTGCAAACCATTGTGAGCCTGGTGGAAAGCGGCCTGGGCGTGGCGCTGGTACCGGGTGTGGCCAAGCGTTATGTGAACCGGGGGGTAAGGTTTTTGACGTTGAGTGATGATGCCACGGTGCCGTCCAGAAACGATGCTGCGGTTGGCAGCATTGGCATTGCACTGGCCACGCTGGATGACAATCGCAGTCGGTTGGTGGAGACGTTTTCAAACCATGCGAAGGCGGTTACAACACCATAGGAAAAGCGTCGCTGGGGCAAGGCTGCTCCCTCAGCTTGCTGGCTGTTCGTTGGCTATGCATTTTGGCGAATTACCGTGCGCTGTCGCACATACACGTCCACTCCTTCGGATTAAGGTGACTCAACAGCTTGCGGCCCGGGCCTCGTGCCTGTTCCGCCGTCAACCAACCCTGGAGAAGCACATGAAGCCACTGACCCAACCACCGACCGAAGCCGCACCTGTCGACGAAGACCTTGCCGAGCAGGCCCGTCCCGGCCACGGCATTCCATCGCAGGACCCGAACCCCGCCGCGCAAACTCTGCTAAACCCCCAGGAAGCACAGCGCGAGGCAAAATCTGTATTGGTAGGTGGCGGCGTGGTTGCCGGTGCGGCCACGGGTGCCGCCATCGGCGTTGTGGTGGCTGGCCCTGTGGGAGTCGTCGTCGGCGCCACGCTGGGTGCTGTTGCTGGCGCACTGGGTGGCGAAGCGGCAGGAGCGACGGCGAAGCCGAAGGATTCGTGAGTCGCCTACGCGGCGTGAATGATCCAGTCTGTCCTAACCCAGGAGAACCAAGATGGTCAGCAAAAACACGATTTGCCTTTGGTACGACGGCACTGCATTGGACGCCGCGAAGTTCTACGCCGAGACGTTCCCGGACAGCATGGTCGGAGCGGTCCATCGCGCGCCCGGCGACTATCCCGCGGGCAAGCAGGGCGATGTCCTGACGGTCGAGTTCACTGTAGTTGGGCTCCCTTGTCTCGGCCTGAACGGGGGCGCAGCGTTCACGCACAACGAGGCTTTCTCATTCCAGATCGCGACCGACAACCAGGTTGAAACGGACCGGTTGTGGAATGCGATTGTCGGCAACGGAGGCCAGGAAAGTGCATGCGGCTGGTGCAAGGACAAGTGGGGACTGTCGTGGCAGATCACGCCACGCGCCCTGATGGACGCGATCACTGATCCCGATCCAGCGGTAGCCAAGCGTGCGTTCGAAGCCATGATGAAGATGGGAAAGATTGACATCGCTGCGATCGAAGCAGCTCGACGCGGCTGACGCGTTGCCGCCATTCGTGTCTGATCCACCTCAAATCCACGCCACCACGGCCATCACCAGAGAAATTGTCACCAACCCCAACACCGTAGACACCGCCACCCCCGCCGTCACCAGCATGGGCGCAAAGTGATCGACAGCTTGAGTCTACCAACGGTGCTCAGGAAACCCGATAGTTCCGCACGTCCGAAGAATCCCCCCGCCTAACGTACGCCGAGTGCATTATGCAGGCACGCCCCCCGCCCCTTTAAGCACCTCTGATTTGCTATTTATTATATAGCAATATATGTATATTACATGTGAGCTGGACCACTAATTAGCTCAAAATTTGCCTCGAAAATCGCAGTTTTTGACAAAAACTAACCTTCAGGTTAATTTTTGCCTGTTTTAACGATCAATCGATCTGATCGATCAAAAACTGGCCTGCAAACCCAGCTTGAGGCTTCGCCCCGGCAGTGGCGCTTTACCCGGCGCGGTTTGCGTGAGGATCGAGGTGCTTGAATACGCCAGGACATCGCTCAGGTTGTCGATCTTTGCAAACCACAGCAGCGTGCTGGCGCCCAACTCTTGCTGATAGCGCAGCGATGCGTTCAGCAGTGTGTAGGCCGCCGTGATGGGCTGGCCGGGTGCCACATCGTTCTGCGCGGCGACATGGTTGATGGCGAACCCCGCGCCCCAGGCCCCTTGCGACCAGGCAAGCGCCGCACCGACTCGCGCGGGGGCGATGCGCGGCAGGTTTTGGCCTGTGGTCGTGTTGGTGGCGCGCACCAGGTCAGCATTCAATGCCAGGTCCAGCGTTTGCCGGCCTTCCAGCAGGCGGATGTTTCCGCTGGCCTCCAGCCCCGTGAAGCGTGCGCCAACCTGTGAATACGCAAATTCCGGCAAAATGCCCGCCGCCCCGCCAGACTCCAGCGACGTGTTGTCGCCATTGCCGGAATCGGTCACGCTCACTCCAGCGCCGCCATTGCCATAACTGTCGCGCAGCAGACCTGTGGCATCCAAGGCGATGTAGTTATTGAACTGGTTCACAAACGCGCTGATGCCAAAGTTGTTCGCGCCACGTGCCCACTTCACGCCAATGTCCAGGTTGGTGGACTGCTCTTTGGAGAAGCTGGCGTTGCCCACTTCGTACGCGTTGGTGGCGACGTGCGGGCCGTCTGCAAACAGCTCGTAGTCTTTGGGTGCACGCTCGCTGTACGACAGGTTACCAGTTAGCTGCCATTGCGAAGCGACGTTCCAAAGCGCGCCAAACGCATAGCTGGTCGGGCTGAAGCTTCGGCTTGCAGGTATGAAGCGAGCCACCTGCGGGTTGCCCTTCGATTCAACGTTGACCGATTCAACCCGCGCGCCAAAACTCAACTTCCCCCAGCTGGTTGACAGCTCCTCAAGCGCAAACAGCGCCGACTGGCGGGTGCGGCTGTAGGGGGCAAACGCCTCGGCGCCATCAGCTGAGAATTGCGATTCATCCAACTGCACGCCGACCACGCCTTCCAACGCACCCAACTTCGCCTGACGCGCCTGCAAGCGCAGGTCGCTTCCGTCGTTCTTGAAAATAGTGCCGGTTTGACTGCCTTCAAACTCAGTGTGTTGGTAGTCGGTGCGGCTAGCCTGAGCTTTCACACTTTGCAAGAAACCACCCAAGCCCCTGATTTCGCCCTCCAACGCATAGCGGCGTGTTCGCATGTCGATGGTCACTTCGTCCTCTGCGACAGTACCGTAGTTTGTGCGGAAGTCGCTCACAGACAGCCCCACAAAGCCTTGATTGAAAAACACCGCACCTCCCAGCGCGCCGCCGGAAGCCGTGGCGGCAGAATTACAAATCTTGCGTTGCACAGCAGGCGACGTCGCCTTGGTACAGGCAAGGTCAATTGGCACAGACACATCCTCTGTCTGCCTGCCGAACACATCCACATGCAGGGCATAACGATCAGTGCCACCCTCCAGCAACAGTCCCGCGTGCTTCTCGGCGTTGACTGACCCGATGCCAAAGTCCAGCTTGCCCGCGACACCGCCTTTGGCATCAAACAGCGCCTCACGCGGGATGCGGTTGTCAATCACATTGACCACCCCACCCACAGCGTTACCCCCGTAAAGCAATGCTCCGGGGCCGCGCAGCACCTCGATGCGCTCCATGCTGATCGGGTCGCTCGGCACGGCATGGTCAAAGCTCAAGCCGGATGCATCCAGGCTGGCTCCGCTGTTTTGCAAAATGCGGATGCGGTCGCCATCCAGGCCGCGAATGACCGGGCGGCTGGCGTTGGGGCCAAAGTAAGTGCTGCTGACACCGGGCGTGCCGTCCAGCGTTTCACCCAAGGTCGATTGCGAGCGCAGCAGCAAGCCCTGGCCGGAGTACGCGACGGCGGGTGAAATCAAATCAGTCGCACCCAGCGGATTGCCGGTGATGGTGACATCTTTGAGCGTGACAGTGGCGGGCTTGGGTGTGGGCGTAGTGGCCTGCTGCGCGTGAACGGATGCGCAGGCACACAGGAGATGGAGAACGGCCATGCCAACGGCATGACGTGTGAATGACTTTTTCATGAAAACCTCGAAGAGAAAAGAAATGGCGGATTCACCTGCGGGAACATCGCCTGCAAGCAACTCCAAATCGGCTAGAACTCAACGAGGAAAAGGGGGGCCGCGCGCCTGAAACTGTGCATGCCAGCGGGCGCATGCAAGGCCCAGGAGAAGCGCGCACAAAACGCTGGAAAGTACCAGCGACAAGCCTACCGCCAGCGTTGCGCTGGCGTAATCAAAATGGCTTACCTGATCAAAGACCTGGCAGTCTGCGTCAGTGCTGTGCCCCGCAAAAAATTTGTCATGAAAAGTGCTGGGGCCAACGCCATGGTCCTCAACGTGAAGGTGTGCGCTTGAATGTGAATGAGCCGGGACTGCTGGCCCTGCCGCACGGTGCAACAGCCCCAAGCTTTGCGCCAAAAGCATCCCCAAGGCGAACGCAAGCACCCACAATGGACGCAGCTTGCACCTTGGCCGGTTCGACATCCAATTCAACAGTTACTTGACGCTCACCGCGTCGGTGATGCGGTAGTACAACCCGTAAGGGTCGTCATTCAGAACGGAGAATTTGCCTTCAACCACCACGACATCCAGCGAATACTTCACTGGCGTTTTGGTTTTGACCTCAACCATGCTTTCAGGCCCTCCTGGCACGCAAAATCCGCAAGTCATGGGGACCGAAGTCAGTAGAAAGTGCTTCTGTTTCTCACCCGGCTCAAGCGGCATCATGAAGCCCTGGATGCGTTGGGTTTTCTGGTTCAAGGCGATGACTGGCGCCGGGAAATTGGGCAGTAAACGGTTTTTCTCCGCTTTGGTTTTGACGTCAGTCAGCATCGACCAGGGCAGAACGTCGTTGCGCTCCTTCAAGGGTGCAAACGGGCTGTCTGCGCCGTGTGTTCCCGCGCCGGTTCCGGCCGGCAGCGGTGCGCTGAGTTGCGCCGAAGCGCCCTGTGACGCCAGTGCGGTGCACAACGAAAAAGCCAAGGTCATCAATTTCATGCCAGTCTCCTGTTTTCAGTCCAATTCCAAGGGAACAAGTGCACTCAGTGCTCGTGTTTCAAACCGCAGTATTTTCCAATGGCCAAACCTTTGCAGGCGGCTTGAAGTTCTTTGTTGCACACCTCTTCCTTCTTGCCGGATTCCAGGCACTTGGCAGCACCTTCGTGCGCAACCGCCATCGCGCGATGGCGCGCAATATCTTCCTTCGTTTCCTTGTCGCTGTGACCTGTTGCGGCATAAACCGCCGATGCCCCCAGCAGGCTCATCGCCAAACACATCAACACTTTTTTCATCGAAGCCTCCAGAAATGGATATTGCAATCTTACTGCGTTGGCGCGGGCAAAGCATTCGCCAGCCAGTAAGCCCTGTCGACCTCCGCGATTATCGGGAATTCAACAAAGTTGTGACATCGATCCGGTAAGCGCTCCATGCGGGCAACAGGGCGGACAGCGCAGCGACCGTAGCGCCAATAACTGGCACCCACCACTCTGCGTCAACCCAGGTCAAACCAGTCAAAGTGAGCGATCGCTCAGTCTGTAACCAGGACCCCACCAGACTGGCCAATGCATGGCCCGCCAACAAGCCCAAAGCTGTGGCCATCAAGGCCAGCAAGAACGCCTCACAAAGCACAAGGCCAGCAATTTTTCTCGGGGGTGCGCCCAGCATGCGCAGCATCGCCAAGTCAGCACGGCGTTCACGAACCGCATTCCATAAAGCAATAAACACGCTCAAACCGGCGGTGAGCAGCAGTACGGCGCCAAACCCGCGCAAAACGTCAGTCCCCACGCCCACCATGCGCAACAGCCGCGTAATTTCCACTGCAGGGGCTGCGGCCTGCATATCAGTGGTGGTGTTGATAAAGCGCGGAAGGCTAATGGCAGCCATTGGGCTCTTGTAAGTGATCAGCGCCATCGTGACTTCGCGCTCGGCTTCCATGATTTTCTGGTCTTCCGAATCCACGGCCGTGGCCTTTTCGTGCACTTGCCACACTGATTCTGTGGCGGTCAGAATCAGCCGGTCCAGCACACAGCCGCAGGGCGCCAGCAACCCGACCACCCGATACGGGTTGTCGCCATGTGCATGCCCGCTGCCACCCAGACCGTGCGATCCGGCAAAAATTGCGTCAACTGCCAGACCGGATCGGCGCGCCACTTCTGCTCCCGCCACTGCTTGCATGGGTTGCGTCCACATCGCGCCCTGCGCCAACTTGGCGCCGTAGTGGTCTGCATAGGCAACAGTCGTTCCAACAAGTCGGAAACCCTTGTAGGTGTCTCCCAGGCTGATGGGAATCAACTTGGCAATTTGAGGATTTTTTGCAAGCTCCTGGACTGCGGCAAGCAAAATATTGCCGGGTGGCACGTCAATATGAAACACGCCAGCCAGAATCAACTGAATGGGGCTGCCTTTGGCACCTACCACCAGGTCGATGCCGGCAAGGTCACGTTCGAAATTCTGGTCCAACTGCTCGGCAACGAGGACCACAAACCCAATGGATGCAAGACCAAGCGACAGCAGCAGCAGGTTCAACGCTGCGGCCAGCGGACGTGACCACAGGTACCGAAACGCAAGTGCAATAATTTTCACAATAGCTAAACGTTGATTGACTGGGATGAACCCTGCAATTGGCACACTGTGGCATCCGGCAGCGAGGCCGCAACACGTGCATCGTGCGTCGCGATCACCAGCGTCGCATTGCATGCAATCGCACTGGCGCGAAGCAATGACAGCGCAGCCGCAGCAGCAGCGTTGTCCAGACTGGCGGTGGGTTCATCGGCCAAAATCACTTGGGGTTCCAACAGGACCGCACGCGCCAGTGCCACACGTTGGGCCTGTCCACCCGAGAGCTGTGAGGGTTTTCGCCCTGCAAGGTCCGTTAAACCCAGAGCGGCCAAAACTTTCGCAACAGCCACCGGATTGTCAGCGACCCCGGCCGCCCACTGCGCCATTGCAAGATTGCCCGCCACCGAAAGCGCTTCACTCAGGTGGAGTCGCTGCGGCAAAAACCCGATAGCTTTTGCCCGCCACGCATCGGTTGCTACTTTCTTCAATTCACCCAAATTTTGGCCCGCCACCAGGATTTGTCCGCTGCTGGGACGCAGCAAGCCCGCCGCCAAGGCCAGCCAGGTCGATTTTCCCGAACCCGACGGGCCTTTGAGCAGCAGCACTGCACCTTGTGGCATATCCACATTGGGGAAAACCAGTGCAGGGCCATTGAGGTACTGATAGGCAAGGTGGTCGGTTCGAATCATTGGCCTGAATTATTGACGTAATTGCCAGGGCAGTCCGATTCCCAAGCTGCGCAGTGGGTTTCGGCTTGGCCTGGTTTGAGCAGATTGTCGTTGCCAGGCCAGATAATGCAGCATGACCGACGAAGCTCCGCTCCCGCCACAGCCCCATACACGCCGCGTGCGCTACCAGGGCACGCATCCGCGTCAGTTTGCTCAAAAGTACAAGGAACTCGACCCGTCCCTGCACGCGGATGAAATCAAAAAGGTGATGGACCGGGGGCAAACCCCGGCCGGCATGCACCGCCCGATCTGCGTCGAGGAAATTCTGGCGATCCTGAACCCACAAGCTGGCGAAACGGGTCTGGACGCAACACTCGGTTTTGGTGGTCACGCGCAGCAAATTTTGCCGCACCTGCTGCCCGGTGGAAGGCTGTTCGGAATCGACGTGGACCCCGTGGAGTTGCCGCGCACCAAAGCGCGTTTGCGCCAACTCGGTTTTGATGAATCTGCGCTGCTGCTTCGGCGCATGAACTTCAGCGAACTTGCCAGTTTGCTGCCCGAAGCAGGCGGCGGCTTTGACGTGGTGCTGGCCGACCTGGGCGTTTCGTCCATGCAGATCGACAACCCGGCGCGGGGCTTCAGCTTCAAGACCGATGGCCCACTGGATTTGCGTCTGGACCCAAACAGTGGCCAGTCCGCCAGTGAATTGCTGCTGTCCGTCACGAGACCACGCCTGCGCGATTTGTTGACCGACAATTCTGACGAGCCATTCGCGGTTCCGCTGGCGGCCGCACTGCAAGGCCAATACATTGAAACCACCACCCAACTCGCGACGCTGGTTCGAGAGACCGTGGATGCGGCCTTCAAACGCAGCTTGCCACAGGAGGAGCGTGAAGCTGAAACCAAAAAGGCCTTGCAGCGCACCTTTCAGGCCCTGCGAATCGAGGTGAACGACGAGTTTGGCGCGCTTGACAAGTTTCTCACGGATTTGCCTGCCTGCCTGAAACCGGGCGGCCGTGTGGTGGTCATGAGCTTTCATTCGGGCGAAGACCGGCGGGTGAAAAAGGCTTTTCAGTCCGGTGAGCGCGATGGCACCTACGCGCGTGTCGCGCCCGAACTTATTCGACCATCCTTTGACGAGCAACGCGCCAACCCGCGCTCGAGCTCCACGAAACTGCGCTGGGCGGTCAGGGCGAAGTAATAATGCGAACAATGAACGACACCGCACTGCGCCAAATCACCGACCTTCCCGGCCCCAAGGGCTGGCCGATTTTTGGCAATACGTTTCAGGTCAAACGCAGCCGCATTCATCAGGGTGTGGAGGCTTGGGCGCGGCAATTTGGCCCACTCTTCCAAATCAAGCTCGGCAAGCGCAGGTTGCTGGTAGTGGCTGACCATGAACTGCTGGCGGCGGTCATGAAAGACCGGCCCGAGGGTTTTCGGCGCAGCCCTCTGACATCACAGATTGCCGGTGAATTGGGCCTGCCGATTGGCGTTTTCAGCGCAGAGGGTGAAGACTGGCGCAAACAACGGCGCATGGTGATGGCCAGCTTCGCACCCGGCCATGTGCGTGCCTACTTTCCGGCGCTGGTCAAAGTCACGTTGCGATTGCGAGACCGCTGGCAGCAAGCCGCCCAAAAGGGCAGCAGTATCAACCTGCAGGCTGACCTGATGCGTTTCACTGTGGATGCGATTGCCGGCCTGGCCTTTGGCAAGGACGTCAACACCTTGCAGGCGGGCGATGACGTGATTCAGCAGCACCTGGACAAACTATTGCCCAACATTTTTAATCGCGCGCTGTCGCTGGTGCCCTACTGGCGCTGGTTCAAGCTCAAGAAAGACCGCGAGCTCGAGGCTAGCGTAGCGGTCATCCGCGAAACACTGCAAGACTATGTGGCGCAAGGGCGCGAGCGGCTCAGGCTGGACCCTGGCCTTCGCGAGCAGCCGCGCAACCTGCTGGAAGCCATGCTGGCGGCGGCTGACCAGCCCGACAGCGGTATCAGCGAGCAGGAGGTAGTGGGCAATGTGCTGACGATGCTGGTTGCCGGCGAAGACACCACTGCCAACACACTGGCCTGGATGCTGCACCTGCTGCAGCGAAACCCCGATGCCTTGCGCCGTGTGCAGCAGGAAGTGCGAACCCTGGCGCCCGACCCTGCGCAATTCACGCTGGAAATGATGGACGGCCTGGCATTTCTGGACGCTTGCTGCTCGGAAACAATGCGGCTCAAGCCGGTCGCGCCGTTCATTCCACTGCTTAGTTTGCGTGATACACAGGTGGGCGACGTGGACGTTCCCAAAGGCACCATGGTGTGGGGCGTACTGCGGCATCACAGCGTGAGCGAGCCATTTTTTGCCGACCCGCAGGGTTTCAGGCCCGAGCGCTGGTTGCCCGATGCGGAGCAGCCATTGAGCAACACCGCCAAGCGTGCGGCGCTTCCTTTTGGCTCTGGCCCGCGCATGTGCCCGGGGCGCTACCTTGCGCTGCTGGAAATGAAAATGGCAATGGCCATGCTGCTGGCCAGTTTCGAGATTGAATCGGTTGATACACCGGATGGCAAGGAAGCGAATGAACTGATGGCCTTCACCATGAACCCCGTGGGCCTGACCATGCGCCTGCGTGCCAGAGGTTGATTCAACCTTTCAGGGTTTCGCCAGCCGGCTGAACGTCTTGCGAAATTTCGCAACCTTTGGCCCCGCCACAGCCATGCAATAACCCTGGTTGGGATTCTTCTCAAAGAAGTCCTGGTGGTAGTCTTCCGCCGGCCAGTAGTTGGCCAAAGGCTCAACTTCAGTAACGATTTTGCGACTGAAGAACCCGCCACTGCCCATCTCCTTGATGAGGTCCTGTGCGACTTGCTTTTGCTCCTCAGTGCTGTAGTAAATGCCGCTGCGGTACTGCGTGCCGACGTCATTGCCCTGCTGGTTCAGCGTCGTCGCGTCATGCACAACAAAAAATATCTCCAGTATTTCACGGGTGCTGATTTGCGCCGGGTCGTAGGTCAGCTTGACCACTTCATTGGAGCCAGTGCGACCGCTGCAGACGTCTTCATAACTCGGCCTTGCAACCTGGCCATTGCTGTACCCGCTTTCAACATCGATGACGCCCATCACACGCACATAGACGGCTTCCGTACACCAGAAGCAGCCGCCGCCCAAAGTGATGGTTTGCATGGATTCAGGCATGAGAATCTCCGATAAAACGAGGGCAGGTGGCAGACTGACAGCCAGCCTGTCGCCATGTTATCCGTTCACCCCAAGTCGCATGTGCGATAACCCAAGGGTATGTCCGGGTATAGTCGGTGACCGTCGCTAGCTACCATCGTTTCGCAGCGGCAGTGAAGCGCCGCCACACCACTTTCACACCAGGTAAATCCTCCATCGAAACTATGACATTGAACGTGACCGACCGACCGCCCCCGCTTCTGAGCGTTCGCGATGTCACTGTGAAGTTTGGCGGCATCACCGCGCTGGACGCAGTCAGTTTTGACGTAGCAGCGGGCAGCATCTGCGGCCTGATTGGCCCCAACGGCGCGGGCAAGACCACCCTCTTCAACTGCATGAGCCGGCTGTACAGCTACCAAAACGGCGACATCCTGTTTGAAGGCAAATCCATCACCGCCACGCCCACACACCAAGTTGCCGGGCTGGGCATGGGCCGGACCTTTCAGAATCTGGCCATGTTTGCTTCCATGCCAGTGCGCGAGAACATTATGGTCGGCGCTCACTCGCGCTCCCATTGCGGTTTTGCCTCAAGTGCGCTGCGCCTGCCAAGGGTACGCGCTGAAGAGCACCGCCTGCAGACCCGCGCAGCCGAAATCATGGACTACCTGGGCTTGACCCAGTTCAGTCACCGCCCGGTGGGTGGCCTGCCGTTTGGCACCCAAAAGCGGGTGGAGTTTGGGCGAGCCCTCGCGGCAGACCCGAAACTGCTGATGCTCGACGAGCCCGCTGCGGGCCTGAATCACGAAGAACTGGGCGAGCTGGCACGGCTGATCCGCGATGTCCGTGATCGCCTCAAGATCACCGTGCTGCTGGTTGAACACCATATGAGCCTGGTCATGGGCGTGTCAGACCACATCGTTGCCCTGAACTTCGGCCGGAAAATCGCCGAGGGCGACCCTGCCCACATTCAAAGTCACCCTGACGTCATTGAAGCCTATTTGGGAACTCCTGCGCATGCCAAAGCTGCTTGAAGTTAGCGGCCTGCATGCCGCGTATGGTGCGACCAAGGTGTTGCACGATGTCAATTTTTCGCTTGAGGCGGGGCACATCACTGCCATCCTAGGGGCCAACGGTGCCGGCAAGACGACCACGCTGCGCGCACTCTGCCAGACCGTTCAAACCAGCGGCAGCATCGTGTTTGATGGCCAGCAATTGGTTGGCAAGGCAACTGAAAGCGTTGTGCGCATGGGTGTGGCGCACGTGCCGGACGGGCGTGGAACCTTCACCGCGCTGTCCACCGAAGAAAACCTGCGCCTTGGTGCCTATTCGCGCGGCAACAAGGCCGAAATGCACCTCGACATGGAAAAGGCCTTTACGCGCTTTCCCATCCTGAAGCAGCGCCGCCACCAGCAGGCC